>JBKJIP010000050.1:0-8164 GCA_046598515.1 Fimbriimonadaceae bacterium
AGCCGACGAATGGTCTGTTCCTCGAGGATGCCTACCTGACCGGATTCGAGCCCGTGGGCAAGCCCTTGAAGGCGAAGGATCTCCCCCAAGATTTCATCCGCGCCGCCGAGCAAGCCTATCGCGAAGCGAAGCGGAAGGATGCGGACTAGCGCTTCGGCAGTAGCCCAGCTAGCGGGTTCTTGGCGACCATGCTTTGGCGGAGCTCGCTCCAGGGGACGTCGAACGTGAATGGGCCTGAAGCGTAGCTGCCTAGCTCATAGGCGTCGAACTCGAACGTGAGGCCCCAGCGGCTGATCCAGAACCGGTTTAGTTGGTCTTCGGTGAAGTCGTTCACCATGCCGTCTTGGATCCAGTCGGTGCCTTCTTTCTTGATGGCTTTTCCGAGCAGGATAAGGCGCAGCTCGGAGCGATTCTCTTTGCGGATGATGTCCCAGATCGTGAGTTTCTTGGGCTTGCCGTTTACGATGGCGTAGTTGTACGTGCGCGACATTCCCATGCCATGTGCGCCGCCCATATAGGAATAGGAGCTGCACAGGATACTCACCACCCCGTTGCGGTTCAGTTTTACGGAGCCGCCCGCCTCATAAGTCCAGGGTCCGACTCCGATGTCGCCGCCGTATTCCTTTTGGTCCGACTTGGTATTGACGACGAACTTCGAGTAGAGCGCAGATTCGCGGGCCTGATAGTCTTTCTCGGCAAGGCGCGCCAGTGCACCGCCGCCGCGAACGGCGACAAGATCGCAGGAAGCGTCCCATTTGCCCTTGACACCCTCGTGCAGGCGCTTTTGGCCGGCAACGGGAGCGAGAGTCAGGGTTAGGGCGAGTAGCGCGTGCGTGATCATGCCCAGAGTATACGGCAGACCTAGCGCCGAACCGTAACGGTGCCGGGATCGCCTTCGTGCCCCTTCACCGTGATGTGGATGGGCAGAAACTGCTTGATAACCCACACCGTGGTGAGGAAGCGCTGCGTGAGGCGCTGGACTTTGAAGGTCGACGGGCTGTCCGCAATGGCGGCGGAGATGATGAGCTGGTCGATCAAATACTCGTCTACGGTCGACTCCGAGCGGAGCCAATACATGAACTTCTCGAAGCCGGTCTGGACGACCGTCTCGATCCGGAGCCCTTTCGCACCCATGGCTTGGCTTCCGCCGTAGGCCCGCTCAAACTCACCACTGATGGTGAGGTGAACGCCGGGGACTTGGGACTTCACGCGGACGACATCGATCTCCAGATCGAGCTTCGCGGCGTGCGCAAGCTTGGAGAGATAGCTCACGGCGCGATCGGATAGCGATTCCGAGAGTTCACCGATCGTAAGAACGGCCCGGGCGGAAAGCATTTCGCCGCGCGAGCTCCAATCGACGCCTTCGAGGACACTCGGTTCGATTTCGACCCGGACGGTCCCGCGGGACGCCCGCCCAAACCCAGTTTCCAAGTGATCGGACTCGACATGTAGGCCCATCCGCGCCATCGCACCGAGCGTGGAAGAAACGAACGAATCGTAGCCGATTGCATTCAGCCCGAAGGTCTCGCCTTCGACATTCAGGAAGGAATAGGCTCCCGTTCGGGCGAGAACCGGAAGCAGAGCATTGATGACGACGAGAGCGTTCGCATGACCAGGGCCGTCGTAAGCATCCGGGACCTTAATGAAGGTGTCGAGGGCCTTCGGCCGCCGTGTGGGCAAGAAACTGAACTCGGTGGAGCCAAGCTCGATACCGGTCGTCTCCGCGTGGCAGCTCAGCCGGAGCGCTTCTAGGATCGCGAGATCCTCGGATTGGAGTCCTTGCGCTTTCAGACTGCCTCGCACGGAAGTGATCCGCAGGGGCTGCTGAGTCAGGGCGCTCATGGCAAGGGCGGCTCGCACGAGTGCTCCGCCGCCCTCACCGTGGGACCCATCCAGGATGATGGGGGACATTGTCGTCATAGGTTAGATCTTCAACTTGAAGATCAGATACTCCAGCATCTTTAAGACGTAGGCGAGGAGGACGATCAACACACAAATCAGGAGAACCTCGTGAAAGGCCGCGTTGCCGCCTTTGTCCGCGACGGCGTTCGTGATTTTCTCTTTCTCGCTACTGAAGGTGAGGCCGCTGACCAACTTGTCCATGCGGGCCATGATCGTGCCCATGCCTCCGAGGAGGGACGTGCGGAACAGCGCATAGATCAGGCCGAATCCAACGACGGTGACCGGGAGCCAAAGCTTGTATTTGTGCTTTTGATGCTCGTTGTAGATGACGCACATCCGGCAGCGCTCTTTCTTTTGCTCCATCGTGAGCCGGTTATTGACTGGGATGAAGCGCGCAGCAGCGACGGTGTCTTTGGAGATCGTGCCAACGTTGGTGCCGGTCATCGCCTTGCGTACGACTTCTTCTTCGCACATACAGCCGACTCGCTCTCGCCAGCAGGTTCGCTTGGCATGATAGATCGGGCAGGATTCGCGGACGAACTTGCGGCAGAAGGGAAGCTGCCAGCATTTGCCCATGAAAACGTTGCGGACTTCCTGCTCTTCTTTGACGCCCTTGCCGTATTTGAGCTGATCCGCCTTAGACCCTTGTTTTGCGCGGTCTTTAACCCGGAGGCCGATGTCAACAACCAATACGAGGATGGCAAGTCCGGCGAAAATTGTGCCCCCCATGGATACCGTGCCCAGCGCTCTTCCTGCGACTTCTGCGCCGGCTCCGCTCGCGGACCCCAGAATGCTGGGAATCCAGAGGGGAACTGACCAGAGGGCACCACCAAGCACAAGCTGGAAAACACCAAGCGTTTCCTCGCCCCACCAGATGTAGGTGCTGCCGACCATCGCGGCGACGCAGCCGACAAAGAGAACCTTGCTCAGCATCTCGATGTTGCTGAGGCCTTGCGGCACGCTGGCCGCGGTACCGCCAGAGGCGAAAACCTGATAGGTCGTAAGCAGGAAAGCGGCCCCGACGATCATCGCGAGGAGTCCACCCCAAAGGCAGATTTTCGCGGCCCCGTCGAGAACGCCACCAAATGTATCTTCGATGTCGGTTACGGGACCAAACTTCTGCGGTGGCTTTTGGGGGGATTGCTGGGGGGGCTGGATCGGCTTCATTGTGGGCTAAACGAAAACAAGACGGTTCGAGCTGTGCTCACGGTTCGCTCGAAACTTCCGGGCATAGGTTACCAGGCATATTTCATATATCCAAGTCAAGAGGACCACAAATAGAGGTAGGTTTTCTCCGCGCAGGGTATGAATTTTCCGAGTCGCGCTTCCCCTAGGATTCATGGTCACGTAAGATTGACTTGATGAAAGCGCTCGTTGCGTCCTTGCTTCTACTACCGACTTTAGGCGCGTTTAAGCTCCAAGATGATGGTGAAAAGTTGCGTGCCGAGAAGATTAAGGCGATTCAGGATTGGTCCGGGCAACTGGAAGGTGAGCGTCCAGTTCTCCGAACCACCCGAGTTCAGAGGCGTGACCATCAAGGGAGATCTCGAAGTAAAGCCGGACCTTGGCGATACGGCTTTGAGATTTGACGGTACCGCTCAATTGCCCGAGGCGGGATCGAAGAAGTTAACAATTTCCGGTTTGGTCACGTTCAACCACGCCGCCCCTTACACGGAACAGGGTTACACGGCGTCCTTTTCTTGGAGCGAAGATGGCCGGGTTGCCCTTGCAAAGGGCGACTTTAAGGGCAAGAACCTCGTGATGGATGTCTCTATCTTTCCAGGAGAAAAGACGCCGATGAGCGTCAGAGTCGTCGGGGACAATCCTCGTCGCGTGATATGCACGCTTCCGAAGTCGGGGAATGCCCCGGCCGTGGATTGGATGACGATCACTTTGACTCGATAGGATGAAGGGCGAGAGGTACCCTCTTGACCTCCATGTCCGTTCGCGTTCGCTTTGCCCCCAGTCCCACCGGCCTTCTCCATATCGGCGCTCTGCGCACGGTGCTTTACGACGACCTTCTAGCCCGAAAGCATGGTGGCCAGAACATCCTCAGAATCGAGGACACCGACCGCGACCGATGCAAGCCGGAGTTCGAGGATGAGTTCATCGAGACTCTGCGATGGGTGGGCATTGAGTTCAATGAGGGCCCCCATGTTGGCGGTCCTCATGCGCCGTATCGCCAGTCCGAGCGCAAAGAGGCGGGCATTTACGAGCCTTACTACAAGATGCTGCTCGAGAACGGGACGGCCTACAAGGCCTTCGACACGCCAGAGGAACTCGCCGCTACTCGTGCCGCACAAGAGGCGAAAAAGGAGAGCACCGGCTACTACGGTGGCGAGTGGCGCGATGCTTCACCGGAAAAGGTCGCTCAGGCGGAAGCGGAAGGGAAGCCCTTCGTGGTCCGACTCCGGATTCCGCGGGACACCACGATCGTGCTCAACGATGCCGTTCGCGGCCGCGTGGAGTGGGATTCAAATCTGGTCGATGACCCGGTTTTGATCAAGGCGGACGGCATGCCCACCTATCACTTTGCGGCGATGGTGGATGATCATCTCATGGGGATCACGCATGTTCTGCGCGGCGAGGAGTGGATTCCGAGTGCGCCCAAGCACGTTGTCCTCTTTCAAGCCTTCGGATGGGAGATGCCCGCTATCATTCATTGCCCCGTCATCGTGGGCACGGACGGGAAGAAGCTCTCGAAGCGGCACGGTGCGACGCGAGTGCTCGATTATGCAGCTCAAGGGTTCTTGCCCCACCCGCTGAAGAACTTTATCGCCTTGATCGGCTGGTCGCCAGGTGAAGACCGCGAGATTCTCTCGGAGACGGAGCTGGTCGAGTTGTTCGATCTCTCGCGGCTCCATGTATCGCCGGGCAAGTTCGATCTAGAGAAGTTGGTTTGGCTCAACGGGGTTTACATTCGATCGTTGGCTCCGGGGACGCTGCTCGGGTTGTTGAACGACTACATGGCTTTGGCGCATACGCGAGATTACCATTATGCCGAGATCGAGGATGCCGAGGGTGGGGCCTTGGAGCAAGCGGCTCGCATCCGGCGGTTTGAGGCCGTGCGGGCGATCACGTCGCATTCCGATAGCGAGTATGTGCTCTCGATCTTGCCTTTGGTGCAGGAGCGAGTCTCCACGCTGGCGGATTTAGGCGAGGCGTGCGCGTTCTTCTTGTGCGAAGAACCTGAAATGGACCAAAAGGCGGTTGCGAAATGGTTCGGTGAGGCGCACGTTCCAGCGTTGTTTTCGGCTTTGGCGGGATACGAGGGGCCGGCGACGGTCGAAGGCTACGAGGCTCTGTTGCGTGGATTCCAAGAGGAGCATGGCTTGGAGAAGTTGGGTCCGGTGGTTCACCCGACGCGCGTTGCCCTCACGGGAAAGACGACGGGTCCGGGGTTGTTCGAGTTGATGGCAGTTTTGGGGCCGGCGCGGATTCGAGCGCGCGCTTTGCGCGCGCTTTTGTCGCTTCCTTAGGGTCGGCGTTGGTTGGCGCGAAGCTGGAATCCGCCTCCGGGTGCTAACGCACGCCTCCGCGCGGATTCCAGCTTCGCTGGATTTAGGTGTGCGCCCTCTACCCGGGGTCTTCGACCCCGGGCTACACATCTGCGACCCGCTATCGGGGTCGCTCCTCTTGCTTCGCTCGAGCGCTTGGAACGTACATGGCCAGATTTTCCCGAAGCCAATTGTGGGGCGTGGGGTTCGTACCGCGCCTTCTCCGAGCGCCGGGAACGACGCGGTACGAACCCCCGCATCCCACAATTGACCTACAGGCTTAACTATCCTCGCTTGAATTCGACGGACAAGGTCATATCCTTGGCATCTTTCATCATCTTCGCCATTTTCTCTTTGTCGTTGACATCGACCTTGGCGTTTCCATCTCCGGACTTCATGGGGGCCATCATTTTGACTTGCAGTTCCATGGTCAGCCTCTTTTCGCCGGCACCGACTTTCAGCTTTCGCTCCTGGATCATCGGGCTCTGCTTCTTGGCGGCTTCGGATGGAGTGAGGGTGAGTTCGGAACCCGATTGCTTCCATTTGCCGTCCGTGTTCACCTTGCGCGTCCCCGATTTGGTTTCCATAGTGTAGGAACCGTTCTTGTTTAGGGTTAGCGTGTATTTGGGCGTATTGGTGGAACTGAGTTTGGCGCCGGGGGGCATCACACCGGGGCCCTTCATGGTGCCGACCCATTTGCCGGAAACGTCGGCGCTCGCGCATGCGGCGACGGCGATCAAAGATGAGAGAAAGAGTAAGCGCTTCATTGCTAGATGCTACTTTCTTTGCCCCACGCGCTGGTTCCGCGTGGGCCTATTTTTCGAAGATGGCGTTGAGGAACGCGGCTAGGCGATCTCCGCCCAAGCGAATGCGTTCGTCCGCGATCGGCGCGCATATCTTTCGGTAAGCCGGTTCGTCCCAGAGCGTTTGATCCGTGCTAAGCATCGACGACCCGGGCCCCGCCGTGCGGTAGACGTAATCCTCGGCGATTTTCTTGCTTTCTTCGGCCCATTCCATGACCGTCTTGCCGAGGTCCGGCGCGGTATAGGATGGAAGGTCGAGAGCGGGGAGGGCTTTGATTCGTTTGATCAAGTCGCTCGGGTCGCCGCTGCCGGGGAGATTGTCCCAATAGCCATGAAGCCGATTCTCTCGCACGGCTTTGCCCTCGGCATCCTGGAAATAGTCGTTTCCGCCCCGATCGCCATTTGGATGCTTCGCATCGAAGTAGGCGACGGCGTGGAGGGGCATTTGGATGTCGCCGACCAAATGCGCAATCCAACCGATTGCCGCGGCCCGGGTTTCCTTTGATCGTGACTCGTCGGCCACCAAGACGGCCAGCCGCGGCAGCACGGATGCGACATTGATTTCCGCGGCAGGTTTTGCGGTTCCACCTTCGCCGACGATGGCCAAGTTGATGTAATGCCAAGAGGGCCGATCCATCCAGGTCTGCCGGATGTCGTCCGGCCAAGGTCCGGCATCGCCGAGGCCACCAGGAAGCGGGACGAAGACACCGCGTATGCCCGGGAAGGGCTTTTCGAGAAAGACATCGGGGGGCTGGAAGCTGAATTCGGGCGTGGTTGGGCTGGGGAGATTCTTGAGAAGCTCCGCGACCTTCGCCTTGGTCTTCGGCATCAGCCGCTCTTCCGCAAGGAGCCCGATCGCCCGGTGGCCAGTGTCGTTCCAGGCCATGGCGGAAGCGGCCAAGAGAGCGAGAGTTGCGAGGGCAAAGGATCGTGAGAGCATTGGTGGAATTGTGACGCATAAGGGCGGGGAGTGAATCGGGGAAGCTCCGCTTGCGCTGTCCCTTAACCTATGGACTTTCACCTTGGGCCAGAGGGCCGGAACTCTAGGGTGGCAATTTAGGAAATGGCTCGCTTTCCACACTCCGGCCTTGTTTTGTGCTTAAGTCAAGTTTAGTTTGTGCGTTTGAGATGGTCGATTTCTCGAGTGGCGCGACTTGCATTGCGGACCGGGCTGACGCTTCGAAACTGCCACCCAGCCGTCCCCGTAGGGGACATACAACGCCTAGCCAGGGGATTGAGCGAAGCGTTTCCCCTGGTAATAGAGCGCAAAAAATCGCTCCCCGGAGGGGTGCTACAACCCCTCATTCGAAGTACCTCATGTCGATTTCCACGTCCGCCGCGGTCAAGAGCCACAGCAACTCGTCGTATGAGCTTTCCTTAGCGTGATGCTCCCCTTGGTTAGCGATGTAAGAGATGAGATCCCGTCGCTCGAACGGGGACGCCGAAAGGGCAGCATATCCGACCTGCCACCCGAAGTTCACCCGTCCTTTCTCTCGTTGGCCCCAGAAGGTCGATGCTTTCTTCAGCTCACCAATAAGACGCGGAAGATCCGTTGTGGGCTTGATTTGGACGGGGCATGAATGTGGTCCGCGACACCCCCAATGATCTCGGGCCTTGTGTTTAGACCGCGAAGTGTCCCGGCCATGTATGCGTGCAGTTCTCCGATCCAGGCATCATCGATCAACGGCAGCCTCCCCTTAGTGGCGAAGATGATGTGTACGTAGAGCGCGGAGTACGTAGTCGGCATTTCGGGATTGTGGCACCCCTCCGGGGAGCATGAGTTTCCCGCTTGCAACCAGGGGAAACGCTTCGCTCAATCCCCTGGCTAGCGTTGTATGTCCCCTAAACGGGGACGGTTGGTCGGTAGTTTCGAGGTGTCGGCGCGAGTTTGGGATTGTGGCACCCCTCCGGGGAGCTTGAGATTCTGCTCTCATTTCCAGGGGAAACGCTTCGCTCAATCCC
>JBKJIP010000166.1:0-3078 GCA_046598515.1 Fimbriimonadaceae bacterium
AGAATGATCGTCTTCTTAGGATTCACTGGCGAGAATCTCCTCTAACTGGTGAATCGCGCGGCCGAGTTCGTCGTTCACGACGCGGTAGCGGTACTTGTCGGCATAGCCGAGCTCGTCGTGGGCGTTAAGCATCCGTACGGCGATATCTTCATCATTGTCAAGTCCACGTCCGCGGATCCTTCTCTCCAATTCGTCCAAACTCGGGGCGAGGATGAAAATCGAGATGACATCGGGGACTTCGCGCATCACGCGCATCGCCCCTTTTACGTCGATTTTGAGAACGGCGAACTTGCCTTGGTCCAGGAGTTCTTGGGCTCCCGCCCTTGGCGTCCCGTAGTGACGGCCGTGAACCTCTTCCCACTCCAAGAACTCGTCCCTTTCGACCTTCTCCAAGAATTCCTCGGAAGTTACGAAGTGGTAATCGAGTCCATCGACCTCACCTTCGCGCGGCTTGCGGCTCGTGCAGGCGACCACGCGGCGCACCCGCTGGTCGGAAGCCATCCACGCGTTGAGGAGCGTATCTTTGCCAACTCCGCTGGGGCCGCTGAACACGACGAGCTTGCCTATCAACGCTTCTCCAACATCCGAATAAGGCCTTCGGCGATCTTCATGGGATCGTGACGCACAAGGTCGGTTTCACTCATAAAGTCGCCTGGCACCGGTTGATACCCCATGCTTCGAATTCGGTCCTGATCGGGATCGACCACGAACTGTCCCGCTCCGCGATACTTTTCGATCGCGCTTTGGCTGGGACCGGAGGTGTTCACCATCACGTAGTCGAAGATTCGGCGATCGACGTTCGCCATGATCGCGCTGACGTGCTCGGAGGCCGTGAACGAATCGCTTTCTCCCCGCTGCGTCATGACGTTGCAGAGATAGACCTTCTTGCCGCTGGATTTCTCTAAGGCTTCGGAAATGCCTGGCACCAGGAGATTCGGGATGACGCTCGTGTACACGCTTCCGGGGCCGATACAGATCAGATCGGCTTCGAGAATGGCGTCGATCGCCGTCTTGTGAGCCTCCGCATTCTCGGGGTCGAGATAGATTCTTCGAATTCGACGGCCGGATTCCACGATCTTGGTTTCACCGCAGATTTCGCTTCCATCTTCGAGGAGGGCACGCAGTCGAACGTGGGTCAAAGTCGAGGGCACGACGCGTCCGCGGATGTTCAAAACGTCAGAGGCCAGTTCGATGGCTTTCTCAAAGTCGCCACGAGCCTGGTCGACGAGGGCGGCGATGAGCAGGTTGCCGACGGAGTGGCCGCTTAGAGAACCGCTGTCGCTGGTGAAGCGGTGCTGGAAGAGGTCGGTCATCGCCTTTTCCGCGTCGGCCAGAGCGACCAAGCAGTTGCGCATATCGCCGGGAGGAATGATTCCTTTTTCCTGGGCGAGCCGGCCCGAACTGCCGCCGTCATCGGTTACGGTTACGATGGCGGTGATATTCGAGGTGTGCTGCTTTAGGCCGCGCAGCAAGGTGCTTAGGCCAGTTCCTCCACCGAGCGCTACTATGCGATAACCCTGGGCTAGATGCAGACGGCGGCGATATATTCTCGCGACTTTGCCGCCTACGGTTGGATTCACGGTGGCGAAGACGTGGTGGAATCCAGAGCGAAATGCCAAGCCCAAAAGATAGCCACCTGCGACCAGCATGAGGAGGCCGAGGAAGTGTCTGGACCAATCGAGGCCTTCTTTGTCGACAAAGGAGCCGACGATGATGTCGACGTTCTTGCTGATCAGCTCCAGGCCGGTCGGGATTTGCGCTTTGAAGCTGACGGCGAAGCCAAGGATGAAGATGGCGAGCCCGAAGACCGCCATGAGAACCGCTTTTCTAAAGCCAGTTGCAGGGGCAAGGATCTGGCGTATTTTTTGACGCCGGATCATCTACCGTCCTTGTCCTTGTCTCCCAATATTCCGTTCAGGATGGAGTTCAAGATGGCGATGATAATGCTGACGACGATCGCCGCGATGAACTGATCGGTCCCGCCCTTAGTGAAGCTGAAGCCAAGTTTGAAGGAACCGGCAATCATCAGAACGATCGCGTTGATCACGATTGAGAAAAGCCCGAGGCTGAGAATGATGAGCGGGAAGCTGACGAGTTTGAGAATCAATCCCAGCGTGGCGTTCAGAAAACCGAGCACGGCCACCCCGATCAATAGGATGATCACCTGGCCCGCAGTCTCATATCGAGCTTGGAAGCCGAGGCCCAATGCCTGTGCGATTGCGGAAGCGCCAATCACCGCGAGCGTATGGAGCAGCCATCGTATGAGCATTCTCAGCTTCGATTGTAACCTACCGCGACCCCCGAAAGGTAGGTTTCTAGGTCGGGTCCTGCCAATCCGGGGCGGTCAATGGGCCTAGATGGGTGGGAAAGATTCATGAATCTTTTTGGCTTCTGAACCCGTAATACGCAAACAGTGGGATGACTCCGGTATAAATATGCCGCGAGTTCTACTCGCCCAACATTCAGGAGGTCAATCAAAAATGAAGAAAGTTTTCGCGATTCTTCTCGCTCTCTGCGCTATCAGCGTAGTCATCTCAGGCTGTGGCGGCGGCGACAAGGCTGCTGAGACAACCACGACCGGCACTGCCGGCACCGAAGAGACCAAGTAAGAGCGAAGTCTCAAATTCGTCCACGGCCTTCTGGGATTTCCCAGGAGGCCCCGTTTTTTGTGGGACTGGTTTCTGTTAAGGGGGTTGACCCCAAGCCCCAAACCCCAAACCCCAGACCCCAGCCCCAACTCTGCGCCCCAGTCGCGTTCTATGTCACCCTTTCTGGGATGTTCAAGCGGCTGATGCAGCAAGTGGACCGGATGCTCGGCCGGGGTGTGATCGACGAGCAACTCTACGACGAGCTCGAAGAAGCTCTGCTCCAAGCCGATACGAACATCAATACGGTGATGGAGATTCTCGAGGAACTGCGCCGCGCGGTTCGGGAAGAGAAGGTCACGGATGCTCAAGGCATCAAGGATCGGCTCAAGCAGTCCATTTCCTCCCGCATGCGCCAAGACGGCGCGCCCGGCCTCATCGTGGCCGATGAGGATCCGACGGTCTTTCTTTTTGTGGGTGTCAATGGAGTTGG
>JBKJIP010000175.1:0-18952 GCA_046598515.1 Fimbriimonadaceae bacterium
CGGCGGCGAAAACCACTGAGGTTTCTTTCTAGTTCAGACATCTTGATTCTCCGGATTCTTTAATCGATACTTCTTTTCACTTAGAATGGCGAGCGCTACACCTACTACGGCAAACACCACACCATACATCGCCTGAGTTAACGGTACTCCGCGCGCAAAGAGCGGATACATGATGTGAAATCTCCAAAGAGGATCTGTGCCCGTAGTCTCGTAGTCCCACCGAGAGGCGGCAATTCCCGCGATGATGGGGGTGGGAATAGCCACGAGGACCACGACCGCCGAGATCAGTCCCAAGCGAGCGCCCTTAAGGTTGTTGGCCGTGGCCGAGGTGTAGCGAGCGATACCCCACCAGAAGGTGAGAAAGCCCAAGCACCAAACGGACATGGTCCCAATCGCCGTCGCAACGCTTGTCGGCGGCGGGCCGGTAGGCGCGGCCGGACCGGGCGTGGGTGCCAGTACGGGAGTGGCCGGGCCCGTCACCGATCCAGGCTGGACCATAACCGGGGCGCCCGGAGAGCTTGGAACGCCCGAAGTTATGGGAACGCCTGAACTGGCACTTGCCATGGCCGCGGGGGTGGCAAACATGCTCGTACCGGAGAAATAGGTGAAGCCCCCATAGAGGCCAAAGGAGAAGGCGAGCACGAGGAGAACGGTATAAAGCCATCCTCCGCTGGGGGTCCCCTTGAAGGCGCCGCTCAGTGAGAAGAGTCCGTCGTTCCAATACTTCCGCTCCGCATCACGGCCGTAACACATGAGCTGCGGCCAAGCGAAGAATGTAGCGCAGGTCGCGTAGCCGAGAAAAGCGGCAATAGCCTCGCCGCCGTACGATCCCATTCCTGAGGGGCCAACTAGAGCGGCGGTCATCAAGGAAGTTAGCCCGCCGGCGATCGGCCCGGCGATGAGGAACATCGCGGCGAAGGCGGCGATAAGGCCATGGATTCTCAGACTCTTGGTTTCGGGGGATCCGTAAGGGCTGAGAGCCGAACCCGCACCTGCCAAAAGCAGCTTGCTCACGAGGAGCGAGAACAGTAACCCCATGGCCCAGTTGGGCACTTCGAAGGTCCCGACCTTCGTGAAGGTTGGTGCCGTAAGCGAGGCTGTAAACGGAACGAGGTTGCCAAACCAAGGGGCTTCATAACTCTGACCACTCCCAAATCCCGACCCGATCGCCCCAATCGCACTCGAAGCGAGGCCGGCCGTCAGGAAGCAATACACGCCGATCGCGGCGTACGACGCGAGAATCGCACCGACCGTGGTTTGAATCACGCTCGACATCAAGAGCCCGATAGCGAGCATGACAATGCCCGCGTTGAGCAGGTTCAGGAACGAGCCGATAACGTCGCCCCAAGTTGCGCCGCCCATGACCACGCAAACCGAAACGACCGGCAGGGCCAGAATCAGCAGCATCATCAGATACCGCAATCCCGCGATCATCTTGCCCACCAGAAGGTAGCGCGGTCGAACCGGAGCGGAGAAGATGAGATCGAGAGATCGGCGCTGTTTTTCGGTCGTGATGGCCGCTGCCGTCAACCCGGGCGCAACCAAGACGATGACGCCGCCAAGCATGCCGATGATCGTGTGATAGAAGATCGTCAGTTGCCGCTGAAGGCTGGAAATCGATTGGGTGCCTTGATCCGCGAACTGGTTGTAAGCGAAAGCGCAGATCGCGATGAGCACGACGAGATAGGAGCCCCAGAGCCAGAATGCTTTGGAGCCGCGAAGCTGGGATCGAAAGTCGCGAACGGCAGTGGCGTTGCCGAAATACGTCGCTCGCGTGTTTCCGATCCAGCGCATCATTGAACGGCTCCCGTGGTGAGCCGCATGAAGACATCTTCCAGGTTTGCATGCTGCTCGTGGTAGTCGGAGACGCGGTGCCCCCCCTTTACAAAGTTCTCGAGAAGCGTGGCTTGGTCCTCGACGTCCCCGTTAAACTCCAGAAGCAAGTGGCCGGCGGGATCGGCGACAGCTGAAGTCACCTTATCCTGCAGGCAAGCGAAATCGCGGGCGAACCCGAGGTCGCTGAGCACCTTAACCTGGATCACGCGCGACGGCTGGATCTGGCGGACGATATCCTTTACCGGTCCGAAGGCGAGCATGTTGCCGCGCTCGATGATTCCGACCGTATTGCAGAAGTCGGCGAGCTCTGGGAGAATGTGAGAACTGACGATCACGATCTTCCCCATCCGGCCCAGTTCGGCGATCAGCTCTTTTAGCTCGGCGCGAGCGCGCGGATCGAGGCCGCTGGCGGGCTCATCCAGGAGGAGCAGCGCGGGATCGTGAACCAGACATCGGGCAAGACAAAGGCGCTGCTGCATGCCCCTAGAGAGAGACTGCACGAAGGCGTCTTTCTTGACCGTGAGGTCCGTGAGTTCGAGAACGTTGTCGATGACACCCTTTCTCTGGCTGGAAGGGACTTGATAGATCGTGGCGAAGAAGTCGAGATACTCCCAGACCTTGACGTCGTCATACAAACCGAAGAAGTCCGGCATGTAGCCGATCTGGCGGCGCACTTCCATCGGATTTCTCAAGATGTCGGCGCCATTGATTGAGGCCGTCCCCGCCGTCGGTTCGAGAAGAGTGGAAATCATCCGGATCGTGGTCGTCTTTCCCGCTCCGTTCGATCCGATAAATCCGAAGATATCTCCGGGCTGCAAGGTGAAGGAGACACCGTTGACGGCCGTCAAATCGCCGTACTTCTTCACCAATCCCTTAACTTCGAGCATTAGGCTCCCCCATCCTTCTTATCCATATCGCGAAGCGTCGCCTCCGTCCAGCCTAAGAAGGCCAGGGCCATCATCAAAAACGTGAAGCACTGTACGGCCCCTCCGCCGAACAGCAAAATGCTGTCATCCCGCGCGAACTCGCCGGAACCAACCCAAACCGCCATATTCACCACGAAGGGATGAAGGAAAAACGCCCAAGTCTCCGTTCGCCCGCTGGAGAGGATCAAGACCATGATCGGATAGGCGATCAAGGCAAGAAACTGGAGCGCGTAGATCGAAAGATTGGCGGCGAAGGCCCGCTTCGAGCGGGAAGAAATGTAGATCGAAAAAGCGCCGAGGAACAAAGCGTAACTGAGCGTGACGGCCAGGGTGCCAAGAACCTTGAGGATCGAAGCGTTGGGATCGTATTTGTACGTGATCGCCATCATCGGTAGGAAGAGCGCTGAGACCACACCGATGAGCCCGGCTCCGCTCATGAACTTGCCCGCTATGATCTGAGCGTTTGTGATCGGGGCCACCATGAGGAAATCCCAACTGCGCCGCTCCCGCTCCCCCGCGATCGCTCCATGCATTGCGGCCGGAACGATCAGGCAAAACAGGAAGAGCATGACCGTGACGTAGTGAATCGGCGACAAGTATTCCCGGCTCGTAACCGTTATGAGGAGCACCAAGCCATAAACCAGCGCGGCGATCGTGGAAACCGCATAGTTAATCTTGCCATTCCGACCGACGCCGAAGAAACGCCGCACGCTACGGCGGAAGTCGATCATCAACGGATTGCCAGAGAGGATCTCTTTGAGCATCAGGCCCCACCCTTCGATCCGAACCAGATCAACTGGAGGCGAGTGTTTCGCTGAACGAGATTGCCGATTTTAGGACCGGGACGGTAGCCGCTCAAGGTGCCCGTAATCGCGATTCTTGCGCCCTGGGTTTGTTTCGTGATCATTTGATCCAGCCCCATTCCCATTTCATTGTAGTACTCACGTCGGGGCGCTCCGGTCTGCTCGAGCCGGACGATCTTCGTTTGTCCGGCATTGATTTCGCCGACGTCAGCAATTCCGCCCTGGTAATACAGATTGCCTTCCTTCAGAGGGTAGCCGGATCGGTTTGTGACGGAAACTGCTTTGGAGCCGGATGGCGTAACCACGAGCCAGTCTCCCTTCGTCGCCTGGAAATAGCCAAACTCTTTGAAGCTAAGGTTGCTCACGGACAGGTCGGGAACCTGCAGTTGGGAGCCGACGTCAACCGGATCGAAGTCGCTCGAAGAATCCTGGCGCATCGATCCCCGGCCGTACATCCCGTAGGGATCGCTTTCCCGATTGCGGATGCCTTCCACGCCTTCTAGTTTCAGGTCATAGCGACCACCGCGAGGGAAGAACATTTGGCTGCCACCCAAGAAATAAGCCTGATTCGTTCTCTGGTCCGCGATGAGGAATCCGGTCGATGCGGTGCTCAAATCCGCCGTGTACAAGCCAGCCGCGAACTGGAAGAAGATGGCCGCGAACCCGAGACTAAGAATCGGTGACGTAATCCAGGCCAGCTCGCCTCTCCCCTTCTTTTTCAAGAGGAGGAGGTTCATCGGGACGACCAGGATGAAGTAGGCGATCAAGATCCAGACGACGGTCGACGTGGGGGGCACGCTGGCACTGAAAGGGCCGGCGTCTTCGGTTCCGCCGTAGGCCGGGGGCATTCCCGGCGAATACCGCATCGGGTTCTGCGTCGGGTCGGTCATCGCCATCGCTTGCAAACTCGCCATCCTTATCGATGAATCGTTAAGGTTGAGATTAGTCAAGAGTTCGTTCTTCCCTTCCCATTTGGAAACCGGGTTCTCAAAGAGATTGGCGGCGACGAATACGACGCGTCCGAAACCATAGGGCTTGCTGACGATGAAGGGCTTGTCCCGATACTTTGCCTTGACGATCGCCTCGGGTGCCAGTGTGCCGACGCTCATCGTGAAGTCATTCTCAATCTGCAGACCGGAAACGACATCGCTGCCATCCACTTGCTGCGTCTCAGGCCGGACATTGAAAACGGGGAGCATGTGCCGCCAGAGGGGATCATTGATCAGGGGCGCGGACGCGCCTCCCGAAACGACGAGCGTTCCTCCAACCATGACGTACCGCTCAAGGGCGAGCCGGCCTTTTTCGTTGATCTTCTCCGCTCCATCAGCGAGAAAGACTCCGGCGAAACTGAGGTAGCAGGCCGTTCGATCGGGAAGGTCTTTTGGCTTCGCACTCATCGGATTGAAGGCCGAACCCATGGCATTTCGCGCATCAACGGACTTTGTGAAGTTGAGAATGCCGTCGGTATCAGCGATGCTGAGAAGGCAGTTTGACGCTGAGCCCGTTTCGGGAAATCTAAGTTCAGAATTGCCGATGTCCGTTGTCAGCCGCCCCCGGACCGCCTCATAAGTCGAAGGCATAAAAATCGTGATCACCTTCGTGGTGTTCTGGGGAAGGTCGATAGGATAGCGCGTTCGGCTCAATCCCGCAGAGACGGTGAACACCCCCTTCGTGTTCGGGCCTTTGTTCTCGATCTGGATGAGATAGGGGGCAAAAAGCTGGGGTTGGACGGTGGACAAGAACAGCGGCCGATAACTGAGTGACAAATCTTTGTCGGCGGCAAACGTCGTGTTTAACAAACACGTGACCGCGAACACTCCCAGAATTCGCCGCAGATTCATTCTTGTGTATCCCATGAACACCTTTGAAGGTTCAAAAGTTCGACTAAACAAGCAGTATATGCAGAAGTTTGCGGGCAAGGGGCCCATTGGTGGCAATTGTCGTCTGGATTAACCCCCTCACCCCTAGCAAGGGGAGAGGGGGCAGGGGGAGCGGGGATGCGACTGGAATCAGAAACTGGTATGGAGAGCGTTACGCCGTTGATCGCAGAGGAGGTGGCCATCAAGCCCAAAGCCACGAGCGATGGGAAGACGCCCCATTACAAAACCGTCACCACTACGATGGATTCAGTCGTAGGAGCCCGCCGACCTGAGCTACTTAGAATCGGGTCCACAAGTTGCCTCAGTTTCCGTCGACGTGATGGCCGCGCACGGCCTGGAACAAAAGGGCGGCGGCCTTCACATTGGCCGTGTGGCCGGACTTCGCCGCCACCACGCTGAGGAACCTCGCCGGAACCCCCGCCAAGTAGAGGTCACCCATGAGGTCGAGCATCTTGTGGCGAACAGGTTCGTCCACGAATTTGGCCGGATTCAAATAACCTTCCATGCCCAGGATCAGGGCCGAGGTTTCATCTAGACCTTGGGCCAAACCGTGCTGGCGAATCATGGGCAACTCCTCTTCGAATCCAAAGGTTCTCGCCGGGGCGACTTCTTCGGCATAGCCCGCCGTGATCGTTTCGCTTTCGTAGATCTGAGTTCCGGGCCACCGGTCGCCCGTTTCGAATTCATAGCGCCAGTGCCCCGTGCCCGCGGCGATGGCGATTTTGGCATTGGGTTCCTGCACGAACACTCTCGTGAAGAGGTCGTTCAATTCTCGCTCGCCGATGTCCGTTATTCCGGCCGCGGAGAGTCCGGCGCAGTATTCGGCCGAGTTGCCCCCGGATGCTGGAAGTTCGGGCGCGGAAAGCTCGACTTCCGCATCGGTGATGTCGAGGCCGCAAAACGCACTCATCAAGTGCTCAATCGTGCTGATGTCGCCAAGCCGGGTGCACCGGGACGTGTCGCTGACATTCTCGGGAACGGCTTCCCATTCGCCGGTACCGTGCCGAAACCAGATCCCGCGTTCGCCGGGGTGAACTGTGACCCCGACCGGGACTCCAGAATGGAGACCCCGACCCTCAAATGTGACTTCACTTGCGACGGTTCGCCGGCGGAATGTCAATCCTTCACCTTGCGCTCGAGATCTCGCAAACGCGACCAGATCTCGGGGAGGCGCTGGGTGATTTTGAAGATTCGGATGGCTTCGAGCGCGGGCAAAGCAGGAACGCCAAAGTATTGGCCAGGCTCGAGCAAATCCTTCTCGATCGCGGACCTGCCGGCGACGAAGACGTCATCTCCGATTTTGGAGTGATCGCGGAAGGCGACCTGCCCGCCGATCACGCAACGATCTCCGATCTCCGCGCTGCCCGCAACTCCCGTGCAGCCGGCAATGACCGTGTGCTTTCCAATCTTGGCGTTGTGGGCTACCTGGACGAGGTTGTCGATCTTGGTACCGTCTCCAATCGACGTTTCGCCCACAGTCGCCCGATCGATCGAGGTGTTGGAACCGATTTCCACCTTGGAGCCGATGACGACACCCCCGATCTGCGGCACCTTGACCCTCGTCTTGCCGTCCCATACGAATCCAAAACCGTCCGCGCCGATAACCGTGCCCGAGTGGATGATGCTCTCGCTGCCGATGGTGACATCCTGATAGAGCGTGACGTTCGGATATAAGATAGTTCCAGGCCCAATCTTACAGTTTTCGCCTACATAGCAATGGGGATAGATTCGTGCCCCATCCTCGATTACGGCCCCATCCTCGATCACAGTCAAGGCTCCGACCGAGGCACCGGGATGCACCTGGGCGGTCGGGCTGACGACGGCGGTCGGATGGATGCCTACCTTGTGCGGCAAAGGGCGCTCGCTCATTTTGAGGAGCATGAAAAAGGCGAGTCGAGGCTGATCTACGCGGATAGCGGCCTTGGCCGTAGAGCGTAACTCGCGATCCAGGAGAACCGCCCCGACCAAAGATCCTTCGGCTTTGAGCAGATAGTCTTCCGACTCCGCGAAGGCGATCCCATGCGGATCGTCCGTCTCGGCCGAAACCGGTCGATTGATCACGAGATCGGCATCGCCGATCAACTCCCCGCCCAACATTTGGGCGAGCTCACCTAGGGTCCAACGTGCCGTCTGCTTCTCCATGAGAGGAACTCGTTTGTTTTGTCCGGGTCCCCTCTCTTCTTCGAGAGTGCATATCCGGTCACCGATGCCCAAATTTTTGCATCCAGCATGATTTGAGCGCGGGTCTGACTACGTATTGTGGCACTTGGGTCGGGAACCTGGGGGACGGGCCGAGGTTGGCCTCCTCCGGGAATCGCGACTGTCGCGCCTTTCGATGCGGCGAGGGTCAAAGGCTCGGTTTGAACCTTGCCTGGTTTGATATCGGCCAGCTCCAACTGGACTTGCGCGGAGGCCTCTCGCCGGGCGCGCGCATCGGCCTCGACGCGTTGCCTTTCCAGATCGATTCGGAAGGCGAGGATCTCTTCGGAAATCTGACTATCGGCCCGGTCCAATGCCGCTGTGATCTGGGCCTGATACCAAGCTTCCGTCTTCTTGAGATCTTCCCGTAGACCGATCACTTCCTGGGTCCGCTTCGTGTTGTATTTGTCCGCGGTTGGCAGCGGTCTTTGCGAGTTTGGGTCGGGATCGGGGTAGCCGGCCCAGAGGGCAATGCGAATCACCGGAGGCGTTCTCCGCTGCGCGTACTCATCGAAGATGGGACGCAACGATCCGAACGTGGCCGTCATGAGCTCGCGCTTGCGCTCATCCAATCGGGCCAGAGTGTCGGCTTCCAGCCGGTCGACATCGCTCAAGTAGGCTTCGCGAAGCCGGCGGGCCAGTTCGCTCTCCGCGATTTGACGGTTCTCCGAGATCAGACGGAGGATCGCTTGCCTGCGGGCTTCCGTGTCCACGCCGCGGACCGTCTTGGCCGTTGTCGCGGGTATGGTGGCGGACTGCGAGGCGACGGGCGCCGTCGGGGCCGATGTGGCCAAAGACTTGTTCGGCAGAGCGGGAATGGAAGCGAGGACGCGGTCCACATCAACGAAAGCGGGCTGCACCCTTGGCTGGGCGCAACCCGCGAGAAACAGAACAAACAGAAGGCTTGATCTACTTCTTGGCATTCATGGCCTTCAGCGAGGCTTCCGTGATATCGTTCGCGCCGTAGGGGGCGATGCCGACTTCGAAGATGAGCGTGTAGCCCTGGCCCTTGGCAACTTCCTGCACGGCGGCGCGAGCCCGATTCAGGCTCTCTACCTTCTGCTTGTCGGCCCAGGCCTGAAGCTCGGTGGTGAAGTCGCGAAGCCAGCGCTGCGCGGTCTGCTCCATGTTCGCGGAGTTGCGAGCGTACTCTTCGATCAGGTTGCGCTCTTCCGGCGTCAGGTTCGCCTTGAGGGCGAGTTCCTTGTTCTTGTTGAACGAGGCGATGACGGCGGCCTTGGCGGATTCCAGTTCGGCCTTCTCACCGGAAGTGAGGTTCGGCTTGATGCTGAGATCCTTGATCTTGGTGGCCTGTTCGACGGTCAGCACGCGGTACTGATCGATGAACTCGAGAACGCCTTCGCGAGACGTCTTCATAGCCGTGAAATCGGCTTGATTCTGCTTGCCGAAATCGCTGCCTTCAACGACTTTGGCCATATCGATGACTCCAAACTTGGCTGCGCCATCTTGGAAGCCAACGGCGATGAAAACACCCATGATCGCCGCGGCGGCCACGAGGGCGGGTTTTACAAAACTGAAATTCATAAGGTTGTTGATTCCGTAGTTAGAAAGACGTTCCGATCTGGAAATGAGTCCGGCTTCTTCCCTTATCGCCAAAACCGAAGTCGAGGCGGATGGGTCCGAGAGGAGTTTTGAAGCTGAAGCCGACGCCATAGCCAAGATTAAGCTTCATCTTGCTGGACTGGTCGAAGTTATTGACCGTGCCGAAGCCGCCCCAGGCGCCGCCGTAGTCCAGGAACCCGATCACGTTGAATGACTTCTGAACCGGGTGGCGATACTCGACGCTGGCGAGAGCCATCTGCTTGCCCCAGAACCGGTCGTCTTGGTAGCCACGAACCGTCGTGCCACCGCCGGCGAAGAACTGCTCATAGAACGGGACCTTGCCCGTTATCGTGCCGTACTTGAACCGCATGGCGATAACTCGTCGCGGAGCGTCGAGTTCCTTCACGGTACGAGGGCCCTGCGGCGAGAAGTAGGTGCGGTATTCGATCTGGGAGCGAACGAACGTCATATTGCCGATCGCGCTGGGGTCTCCCGCGAGAGCGCCGCCGTTTGTCGTGATGTTCGCAAATCCAGGCTCGATCGTGAGATTCGCCCACGAACCGCGTGCCGGATCGAGATCGATGTCCCGGCGGTTGGCCAAAAGGCCGAACTGGCCGAGAAAGACGGTGCCGTCTTGTTGGACGTAGCTCGTCGGCGAGCTCAGATTTAGCTCGGTCGTTTTGATGCCTTCGAACCGGAGGCCAGCGCTGGCGCTCGTCCGATCACCGATTGGCCGGGACAGACCGAGGGAGGCGCCGGTACGGCGCTCGGTGTATCGATCACCTGAACTGGTGGAGAATGAGTCGCTCAAGAACCGGTACATGATGTGCGAGTACAGCGAGAAGTTCAAAGCCGTCTCGCGGCTGTCCATGTACGGATTCGTGTAGTCGAAATCGAAGGACGTGCCGCCGCCGCCATTAACGGCTTGACTGCCGTTGATGCCGATTGACTGGCCAGTGCCCCGGAAGTTACTGTCGACGAGCCGGATCTGGCCACCGAGGCCGTTTCTCGGGTCGACGGTGGCGCCGAAAACAATGTTGCCGGTGCGGGCTTCCTTCAGGTCGATGCCAAGGTTTAGCTTCGAGCCATCGTCGACCGTTTCATCAGTCGGGTTGATCTTTTCGAACCATTGGGTCGAGAACATGCGCTGAAGGTCTTGAACCCACTTGTCCTCGTTGAAGACATCGCCGGGCTTGCTCTTGATGAGCCGCTTGATGACGTTGTCCTTCGTTCGCGTGTTGCCGGTAACGGTGATCTGGTTGATCGTCATCTCGCGGATGACGATGCTGACCGTTCCGGGCGAATCCTCGAGGGGCTCGATCTGCTCAGCGAGGCCGAAATAGCCCTTGTCGCGATAAAGCTTCTTAATCGCGTCGCCCGTGGGCTTCTGATCGCGCAGGTTGAACGGCTGACCAGTCTTGATGGTCACCGCGCCCATGATCTGCTCGGTCGTGAAGACCGTGTTGCCCACGATCCGAATTTCCTTTATGAGTTCAAACTCGGAAACGTCGACGTAGACGCGCCAGTTGTTGCCTTCGACAAGACTCGGGCGAACATCGACGGCTTTGAAGTAGCCGAGGCCGAGGATCGTTTCCTTATCCTTGTTGAGGGTTTCCTGAACGTACGGCTGGCCGACCTTGGTGGTCATAGCCGCCAGGATCGCTTCCTTGGCGACGTTCTTGTTGCCGTTGACGATGATCTCGGAGATCGTGCTGCCCTGTGCGGCTCCGTAAACGGAGGCAAGCGCAAGAACTAAAACTGCTGTGTGTCGGTGAATACGAGTCATAGGCAAAAAACCCTGGTCCTCAGACGCAGATGAGTGTACATCCTCCGCGCCCGGACATGTTCCCATAGGTGGGGTCCCAAAATTCCAGGACCCGCTATATCTGGAGTCACTTCCCGCCCAATTCGCGGTAGCGGAAGCAGGTCGTTACATGGTCATTCACGAGTCCGCAAGCCTGCATGTAGGCATACATGATGGTCGAGCCGACGAACTTGAAGCCCCGTTTGATGAGGTCCTTGCTCAAGGCATCGGAGATCTCCGTTTTGGCGGGAATATCGGATAGAGATTCTCGACGGTTGATGATAGGAGCCCCATTCACGAAGCCCCAAATGTAGGCGTCGAACGACCCAAACTCATCCTGCACCCTCAGGAAGTTCGCCGCATTGATGACCGAGGCATCGACCTTCAGTCGATTCCGGATAATGCCAGGATTTTGCAGCAAACTTGCTTTTTTCGCATCGTCGTATTTGACGACGATGCTTGGATCGAAGCCGTCGTAGGCTTCCCGATATCCTTCGCGTCGATTGAGAATGGTGCTCCAACTTAGCCCGGCCTGAGCGCCCTCGAGGATGAGAAACTCGAAGAGCCGAGTGTCGTCATGCACCGACACGCCCCACTCCTCGTCGTGGTAAGCAACATATTTCTCCCCCTGGGCCCATTCGCATCGGTTTGACATTTCCATCAGATTAGCTCACACCGTAGCACGGGCTTCCAGCCCGTGCGTCCAACGAGCTTGCCGAGTTTGAAGATCATTATCTGCATTAGGTTCTGGATATGGAATGGGTAGCTCCGCGACGCCTTTCGGGGCCGTTGGGGTCTCGGACCAACCGGTGGTCTGCGCTACGCTCCGATGCACCGGCTACAATCCGTGACCCCTCTTCGGGGTCAGCAAGAGGATGGCGGGGATGGAGGCAAGTTCTGAAAGAACCCCGTGGCTCAATTCTCTTCCATTGATTCTCTTCAATTGATTCTCTTCTTTCCTTATATATAAGGGGGTGACAAATATGTCACCACCCGGGCGTCATATCTGTCACCCCCCTGGTGACAAATCCGTCACCCCAAGGCGTCATATCTGTCGCCCCACGGGTGACAGATCCGTCACCCCATTTGAAATCGCAGAGCTGGCATGAGGAGTTTCCAAACTCGTCTCAATCAAGCCGCCCGTCTCGGGAATCGGCGGGGGGCGTGGCAAATCGCAGACGCAATAAGGCCCGCTAGAAACCATCTTGACTTATAGACGAGCGGTGACACCAAAAAGTGTCACCGCGATGTTCAATTGTTAGACACTAACCGCGACCATCGAATCTAACGCCGCCCGGATTCGGGCGATGGCGTCGTCGAGTTCCTCGTCCGTGATCACCAAGGGCGGGGCGAAGCGGAAAGTGTGGGAACGGGTCTCCTTGGTCAGAAGCCCTTGCTCGAGGAAAGCTGCGGAGAGGCGTTTAGTGTCCACGCCTTCGTGGACCTCGAGGCCGACGAGCAATCCTTGACCGCGAACATCTTCGATGAAGTCATGCGGCATGTCCGCGATTTCTTTCAAAAGCCGATCGCCCATCCGCTGGGAGTTGCCGGCCAGGTCCCGGTCAACCATCTCTTCCATGGCGGCGATGCCGACGACGCAGGCGAGAGGATTACCGCCGAAGGTGGAGCCGTGATCGCCGGGCTTGAAGACGGAGAGAACTTCCTTTGAGCCGACAACGGCCGAAACCGGAAGGACGCCGCCGCCGAGGGCTTTGCCCAAGCACATCATGTCGGGTTTGGCCGCCTCATGCTCCCAAGCGAACCGCTTGCCGGTGCGGCAGAAGCCGGTCTGAATCTCATCCCAAATCAAAAGCACGTTGTTCGAAGTGCATGTGCTGCGAACGGCTTCGAGGTAGCCCTCGGGCGGGAAGAGGATGCCGCCTTCGGCTTGGATCGGCTCCATCAGGATCGCCGCCGTATTCGGGGTAATTGCCGCCTTCAGCGCGTCGATATCCCCGAAAGGAACGATCTTGAAGCCGGGCGTGAAGGGCCCGAAGTTGTCTTTGTATTGCTCTTCCGTGGTGAAGCTGATAATGGTTGTCGTTCGGCCGTGGAAGTTATCCTGAGCAACGATGATCTCCGCCTGATCGTGAGCAACACCCTTCACGGTGTAGGCCCATTTTCGGGCGAGCTTGATCGCGGTTTCGACGGCTTCGGCACCCGTGTTCATGGCGCAGCACATGTCCATGCCCGTAAACTCGCAAAGCTCTTTCATGAAGACGCCGAGCTCGGCGGTGTAGACAGCCCGACTAGTCAGAGTTACTCTTTCAAGTTGGGCACGTAGGGCCTCGAGGATGTAGGGGCTGCGGTGGCCGTTGGCGACGGCGGAGTAGCTGCCGATGCAGTCGAGATACTTCTTGCCGGCTCCGTCCCAAACGTAGACACCTTCCGCCTTCACGATATTGACGGGCAGTGGATGGTAGTTGTGGGTGCCGTACTGGTTGTTGAGGTTGATCGACTCTTGGTCGGTTAAAGCGGCGATTTTGGCGATGATCGGATTCATGTTTCTTCCTATGAGTGGCGGTAAGGGCGCAATTTCTGCGCAAGAGCAGAGATGCCGCCTCACTCCATAGGGGTTTCGGGCTCGCCGATGATAGAAGGAATCGCCCGGGGATTCATGGGCTAATTGTACGACATCGAAGGCCCGCAACCCAAATTCATGGTGATTCCGTCTCAAAGAGGTGGGCAAGATTTCAGGAGGTGAGTCTCCGCGTTATGTGAGGTTGTCCCGCCAGTATTACGTGCGCCGATGGTTGATCCTCGGGGCCACGATCATGGTCTTGCTACTGCCACTGATTTTCGGCGTCGTGACTTCCGGTCGACTTCAACGCTTCAAATCGTTCGGGAAGAGGGCGCCTGCCAAAATCGTCTCGCACTCACAGGTCAAAGGTAAAGGCGGAGTTAGGCACACGTTTGATATCGAGTATGCCGTCGGCCGGGGCCGATTCAATCGACAGATCGAGGTATCCGATCTAGAGAGCAAGAATATCCTCGCCCGCCTTGCGCCAACGGTGCTCATCCTTGACGGCGATCCAGAGAACGCCTACTTTGGCGAGATCAACCAGGAGACGATCAACGCTCCCTGGAGAAAGGTTGCCGTTGCCATGGTCACTGGACTTTTCGTTTGCGCTGTTGCCTACGTCACTCTCGCAACGAAGTCTCGAGCGCAGCGTCGAGCCCTCGGTAACTGGACCCCCGCCCGGGCCAGAGTGACCTGGGTGGACTACGGCGCGGCAGTATGGCCGTACGGGCGGGCCTCTGCGCTGAGCGGCCTTGCCGCGGTAACCCTGCGCTATCCCCTCCAGAATGTGTTTCACGAGGTGACCATCAATACGAGGAAGGATCTCACTCCGGGGCGAGGAGCAGCAGTGCTCGTTAATCCCGAGGCGCCTGAAGAAGTCGTTCTGGTGGCGGATTGTGACTTGGTGGAATTGGTTCCGGCATGGAAGGTTCTTGCCGGTCCGAGCTAAGTAGGCCCAGGCGCAGAAGCGCTAGTAACCGAACAGCACTTTGCCCCCGGAGCAGCCCAAGGAGAGGTCGTTACAACGCTTGAGGAGGTGATCGTTCTGATAGCCAGCCCATCTCACTTGGGTTTCGCGTAGAATCGCCCATGGCCCACCCAACCGCCTACCAAGCTGACGGATTCGTCATCCGCGCCTACCGCGCTGGGGACGGGGCGGCGCTTACGGAGGCGGCGGATGCTTCTTACGAACACCTTCGGCCGTGGATGCCTTGGGCGCAGGTCCACCAGCCGGTCTCTGATTCGGAAGACCTCTGCACACGGTTCGCGACCGAATACGAAGCTTCCCGAGACTTCGTCCTCGGAATCTGGGAAGGAGAAACCCTCATCGGCGGCACGGGCTTTCATCTTCGCTGCGGACCCATCGAATGGAAGATTGCCGAAGTCGGCATGTGGATCCGCGGCGATCACGCGGGACAGGGCTGGGGCAAACGGAGCTTGGCGGCGATGCTCGATTGGGGATTTGCCGATCGGGGCTGGGAGCGGCTGGTGTGGAAATGCGACACGCGCAACCGGGCCAGTTCGCGAGTTGCCGAGGCGAACGGGCTGACATTAGAAGCGTCGCACCGGCAGGATGCCGTAGACCACTTCGGATTTCGTCGAGACACCCATGTTTATGCGATTTTGAAATCCGAGCGGCTAGGCTCGAAATCTGAGCCCGACTTTCGACACTAGAGTTAACAGGCTCCCGAGAGCCGTGGCAAGGATCAGGGCGAATCCGGCCCCGGTCCATGCTGACCAATATTGAGCTTCGCGCCAAGCGCGGAGTCCGGATTCTTCAACGACAACCGGCAGGACCACAACCGCCACCAAATAGGCCAAGATCGGATTCTGGCCAACGAGTCCCAGGAAGCCGGGGCGGTCTCCGTGCTCGACCGCAAAAGTCTCTTCGTCGAGCCTCAGTTTAACGAGAGACTCTTCACTCACTTCCACCTGACCCGTCTTACCGATTAGCGCCCAGAGGCCGTTGATGAACGCGTAGATGAGGCAGCACATTCCCGCCGAGACGATGAGATAGCTCAGGCTCGCGGGCTGGGGACGAACGCCGCCCATGCCGGTCAAAAGAACGCCAACGGCCAGCAATCCCCAACCCCAAGCGTGAACGATTCGCTGCCGGAGATTGGTGCCCGAAAACCAGAGCGCATTGGCCCCGAGAACGCAGGCGCCGAACAAGGCCTGAGGAAAGGCTCGGGCGGGGATCGCGAGAGCCATGATGATCACGCCGAGGAGCCCAAAAGCGCCGACGATCAAGCGCTCATGTCGCTGACCGTGCTCCTTATGCTCGATGAATGCCTGACCGACTGCGACGCCCGGCAGGACGATCAAGAGATACCGGAGCATGTCCATCGGCTTAACCCCCGGCACCGGCTGCCAACGCCAGAGCTCGGAAATCCATCCGGGCGTGGTGCGCACAAGAACGAGCACGGCGATGATCACGGTGAAGGCGAGAACGCCGCTCGGCGTGCGACGAACAAGCATCCAAATGGAAGAGGCAACTACGTAGTTGAGAGCAAAAACAAGAAGGGCCCCCGGCTTTGGGTCGATTTTGGCGAGAAGGAGCATGAAGAAGACGATGGACACGCCCAGAATCTGGATGACGACGCCCCCGTCTGCCCAGCGACGGCCGTATTTCAGAAGCGCGATCAGCGTCGCCGCAAGGATGATCCCTTCGATGGCCTGCCGCGAAATCATGAACTCGACGACGATGGCTACCCCGACAAGAACTGCGGTCCGCCACCCGACGAACCCCATGGTCGTGAGCCAACCGAAGAGCTGTCGATTCGACTCCGAAAGGCTTTTGGGTGGGTGTTGCGGCGGCAATCGCTTCTCGAGAGCATGCGGTATCGCGGCGCCCATCGTGAAGAGAAAAATGGGGAGAAGAAGGTCAACCCAGTTCAACCCCTGCTGCATCCGGTCGAAAACCATATTCGGGGGAAGGGTTTGGGCGGAGTACATCCAAGCGGGCAAGATCGCGGGAGGGAGGAAGCTTGCCAGCAACATCCCCAGCACCGCCAGTCCACGCAGCGTATCGAGCGGGAAATCCCTCCTCACCTGCTTAGAATTCTACGGGCACAGCCCCTTCGCACAGGCTGGCAGGAATGCCGTATTTACAACTATTAGCTCGTAAACTTGTAGCCTACGCCCCGAACCGTGACAATTCGGCGAGGTTCGTTGGCGTCCGCTTCGACGTGTGTTCGCAACCAGCGAACGTGTACGTCTACGGTGCGGGCGTTCACATAGGCATCCGCGCCCCAGACGCGGTCAAGCAATTGTTCTCGCGAAAAAACCTGCCCCGGATTCTTCACCATGAAGTACAGCAGCGCAAACTCTTTCGGAGACAACGAGAGTTCTTTTTCGCCGAGGCGAGCTTCGTGAGTCCGCGGATCAATCGATAGATCGCCGGAGATGACGGCTTCTTTCGGCTGCTCGCCGGCGGCCCGGCGAAGGACGGCCTTGACGCGGGCGGCCAGTTCGGCGAGGTTGAACGGCTTGGTGACGTAATCGTCCGCGCCAAGGTCGAGCCCCTTCACGCGGTCCGCATCGCTGGCGCGAGCGGAGAGGAAAATGATCGGCGTGGTGTGATCGCGCCGAACGGCTTGGCAGAAATCATAGCCGGACCGATTGGGCAGCATGATGTCCAGCACGATGAGATCGGGACGGACGCGACGGAAGAGGCGCATGCCGTCTTCAGCCGACTCGGCGACGAACGTCGTGAAGCCTTCTTTGCGAAGTTTCAAGTCGATCGTCTCCAAGATCGTGGTTTCGTCATCGACGATTAAGATCTTTTGCATTGGACTGTTAAGGAGTGTGGCCTCCAATTGTTAAGAAGAGATTAGCGCCTATACAGGATTTAATGACTTGTGCAGAGGGCGGCGGATGTATTGTGCCGCCGTCGACCGAGCTTCCAGGTTCAAGAGACTACTTTTTTGCAGGGCACGATGCATCCCTGCCCTTCCTTTCATCACAACAACCTCAACGCCCCAGACTCCAACTCTAACAGCCGTTGCTTGCGCCAGAGGCCGCCGCCGTAGCCTCCAAGTTTGCCATCGGCGCGGATCACGCGGTGACAAGGAACGATGATGGCAAGGCAGTTGCATCCGTTGGCTTGGCCGACGGCTCGAGTTTTCTTTTCATCCCCCAGCTTGCGGGCGATCCCTTCATATGAGCTCGTGTATCCATAGGGAATTTTCAGAAGTTCGCCCCAAACAGCACTCTGAAACGGCGTGCCGCGGAGAATCACGGGTGTTTTGAAGATTTGGAGGTCGCCGTCGAAGTATTGGCGCAGTTCATCCTCGAACTGATCCAGGTGCCGTTGCACCCGGATCCGCTCGGCGGGATGGGTCACCGCCTCGCCCGGCCTTGGAGGCGGCGGCTCGTCTTGGGCCGCGACTTTGAATCGGTCTACACGATCGGTGTCCGCGAACTCCACCAGAAGCAATCCGCGATCGTCGGCTTGGACGAGCAGAGGTGCGATCGGCGATTGGATGAGGCGCTGTAAAGCGGCCATGGCTCATTTTGCTACACACCAAGCAATTCGCGAGCATTGGCAAGTGCGGAATCGGTGATTTGCTCGCCGGCGAGCATACGGGCGATTTCTTCGACCCGCTCCTCGGGTTTCAAGTGACGAACATTGGTCAGCACGCGCCCAGCGGTTTCGGTCTTCTCGATCCGGAAGTGAGTCGTGGCCCGGCTCGCGATCTGCGGGAGATGGCTGATTGTGATGACTTGATAGTGCGTTGCGAGCTCCTCGAGCTTTCGGGCCACAGTCGCCGCCGCCCGGCCGCTAAGGCCGGCGTCGACTTCATCGAAGATGAGCGTCGGCACCCCCGCCTTGCCCGCGAGGACGGTCTTGATCCCCAGCATCACCCGCGACATTTCACCGCCTGAAGCGATCTTTGCGAGCGGCTTCGCCCCTTCGCCCGCATTCGCGCTGAAGAAGAACTCGACTCGATCCGCACCCGTCGCATCGATTGGCTTTTCGGCGAGGCGAGTCTCGAAAACCGCCTTCTCCATGGCAAGCTCTCTTAGCTGTTCCTGTACCGTGTCCGAGAATCGAGTCGCCATCTCCGCTCGGAGCGTGGTTAACTCCGTAGCCGCAAGTTCGAGATTTGCCTTGGCTGCTTCGGCTTTCAGGGCCAGATCGGCCTCGTTGCTCTCAGCATCCGCGAGAAGGTCGAGTTCCTTTCTGGCATCTTCCAGGAACGCGAGGATGGCGGCTTCGTCTTCGCCATACTTGCGGCGAAGCCGCTTGAGCACATCGATCCGAGCCGCGGTTTCCTCGATGACAGACGGATCGGATTCGAGATTGTCCGCATAGTGTCGAAGCTCCCGAACACCCTCCTCCATCGAATAGAGGGCGGAACGCAAAGAGTCAAGGCTTGTTTCCAGCGTCGCATCGAGCCGGCTGGCGTCATCGAGCG
>JBKJIP010000229.1:0-7346 GCA_046598515.1 Fimbriimonadaceae bacterium
GAGTGGAGTTCGAAGAAGTACATCGTCGCCAGCTGCGATCAATCGCTCAAGCGGATGGGTGTCGAATACTTCGACATCTTCTATTCCCACCGCTTCGACCCGGACACCCCTCTCGAAGAAACAATGGATGCGCTGAACTTGCTGGTTCAGCAGGGCAAAGCCCTCTATGCGGGAATCAGCAGCTACAGCGGCGCGGCAACCCAAGAAGCGGCCGGAATCTGCCGCGCGAAGCAACTCGCCCCTATGACGATCCACCAGCCTTACTACAATATGCTGTCACGGGGCATCGAGAAGGACCTGATCCCCCAGACCGCTCGCCTCGGGATTGGCCTCATCCCATTCTGCCCCTTGGCCAGCGGGATTCTGACGGACAAATATCTCAAAGGCGGCATCCCCGCCAAGAGCCGCGCCGCCGAGAAGTGGGGCGAGGATTGGGCGCATCGGAACCTGAGCGACGAGCGACTTAAGGTTCTGCACGAGTTGAACGACATGGCTGCCAAGCGTGGCCAATCGCTGGCCCAAATGGCGCTCGCTTGGATCCTCCGTATTCCCGAAGTCACAAGCTGCCTCATCGGGGCGAGCGCGGTGGAGCAAATCGAGGAGAACGTGAAAGCGCTCGATAACCTGGACTTCTCAAGCGAAGAACTGGCCCGAATCGACGAGCTCTGCCCCGCCTAAACGGGAGCGACGACGCGCGTGCCGGGCTTCGTGATCGGGATGGCTTGTAGCCAGTCGGGCACGGCGTCCGGCGCATAGCTCGTCGCCTCGACTCGATGAGCGGCGAAGAACCGGGCTCCGAAATCGATGGGATTCTCCGAGCGATCGATCAAAACCGCGACCCCGCGCAGGTCGACTTCGTAACCCTTCAGTAGGTTCACAACTTCCATGACCGAGGTGCCCATGGTTAGGACATCGTCCACAACCAAAACCCGCGCCCCGGGAGCAACGCTGCCACCGCGGCGGAGTTTCTTGACTCCATTTTCGGCCTCGACATAGAGGGCGTGGCAACCTAGTTGACGGGCGACCTCGAAGGCGATGATAATGCCACCGGTCGTTGGGCCGGCCACAACATCGACTTCCCCGCGGAACGCATCCGCGATCTTGCCGCAGAGGCGGGACAGGACTTCGGGGCGCTCGATCGCGCGAAACTTTTCGACGTAAACATCGCTATGACGCCCGCTCGAAAGCAGGAAATGCCCCTTCAAGACGGCACCGGTTTCTTCGAGAAGTAATTGGAGCTCAGCGTCGATCATCCGACCACCGAAAACGGGGTCATATCGCGAACGATCTCGTTGCTCTCGTTCAGGAGCACGATTCGCGGAAGGATTGGTTCGTCAGTCATATCGAACGAAGCGATCACAAGTCGATCACCGGCTTTGAACTGCTGAGCCGCGCCCCCGTTTAGGCCAACAACGCCCTTCGGGCCTCCGAAGGCGTAAGTAATGATTCGGGCCGTATGGTCGACCGCCCAAACATGCACCAGCTCGCCATCCTGCATGCCAACTTCCCGCATCAAATCAGCATCGATCTCAATCGAGCCGACATATTCGGGGTTCGCATAGGTGACGTGGGCGTGATGAAGTTTCGCCTTAAGCAACTGAGACAAGCGCATCTTCGTTAGTTTCTACGTCTCCAACCGGGATTTCGGTTGAAGCGGCGGGCAGACGTCGTCGTCGATACCAGGCGGACATCAATCCGCCAAAGGTTAGGATACCTACTCCGGCCCAGACCAAAATCGTCAGCGGCTTATAGAAAGCGTGCACGATCAGGACCGGACGGTTGTATTTCAGGGCAAGGGAAACCGACTTATCGGCCGCATTCATGGAAGCCATTTCGAGGCTGAAGTCGTCGTCCAGAGCGACGGTTTCCTTCTCCATCCCATTGTCGCCGAGAATCATTTTGGGGGTTACCACGGCTTTGTGGCCCTCGGAATCTGTGACTTCGACCTTAGCTCCAAACTTCGTTCCCTTGACGCCAACCTCGCCTTCTCGAACCAGTTCCAAATACTTGATCTGGTAGCGCCGCTCCGTCATCGTTTCCCAGATCGGACCACCGAGAACTAGGGTCTCGCCGACCTTTACCGACTTGGGGTCCATGACCTCTTCGGTCGCCGGCTCGAGAGCAAGGTAGATGTCGTGCGATGCGTAGCTCTGGATGTGCGGCCAAACCACTGGCTTTGGCTCTCCAGACTGATCGACCTTATAGTAAAGTCCCGGCGTAGCAACGAAGTCCTTGCCGTCGCCGGTGATCTTGAAGGCGATTTTGTTGTCTCGGTTCAGCAGGTCCAACTTCTGATCGGGAACGAGTTCCACCAGATTTCGAAGTCCGCCGTCACGCGTCGGAATTGCCGTCGTACCGGCTTGAACGAAATACTGCTGTTGGCGCTCGAAACCACGGGACACAATGAGTCCGGCCATGGCCACCGCGACGCCAAGGTGCGAAATGAAGGCACCGCCTCCCAACTTGCTCCTCTTCATCACTTCGACGAGCCGCCATAGATTGGCGACGCCGACAAAGAGGCAGACAGCGAAGAGGAACACGATCCAGCCGAACTGGGGCGCTTGCATTCCGCCCACCATGTCGATCTTCGCGCCCTGTTCGGGGCGGACTCCGATCGAGTGGTTGTTCAAGATGAACATCGTGAGGCCGGTCAAGCCGAGGGTGATGCTGGCGACATTCAAGACTCGACCCAGAAGGTCTCGCCACTTCATCCGCCGCCATCCGGCAAACGGCGTGATCGCCATCAGGATCATGGTCGGGATAAAGAAGAAGGTGAGAATCTGATGGTAGAGGTGCTCCTCGACAACCTTTACGGACTGGCCGCGAAGGGCTTGGAACATCGGAACGCTCATCCCGATCGCGGTAGCCGCGCCGAGCATAACCAAGAAGACAATGCCGTATTGGTAGAGCGAAGCCCGATCGACGCCCCGCATCTCCTTTTCTTGAACCACCGAATTCTTTGCCCGGTAAACGACCATTCGTTGGAACCAGAGCCCTAGGAATCCGCCGATGGAGGCGAAAAGCAGCCCGAGGAGAACGCGGTGAGCGGACTTCTCCATCGTCGCGAAGCTGTGAACGCTGACGTCGGCCAAGAATCCTGCACGCGTCAAGAACGTGCCGTAGACGAAGAGCAGAAACGGCGCTCCCGCTAGCAGTAGGTTCGTGAAGTGCCATTTGTTCTTCGTTGTCTGCACGATGATGCCGTGCACGAGGGCGACCACGATCGTCCAAGGGACGAAGCTGACGTTCTCGACGGGATCCCACATCCAGAAGCCGCCCCAACCCAGCGTTTCGTACGCCCAGAAGCCGCCCATACAGAGGCCCAAGCCGAGGACGGCAAGGGAGACGAGTGACCAGGGTCGGACCCGCGAAATCCAGCCATCGTAGTCCCGATTCACCAGCGCGCCGATCGCGTAGGCGAACAGCACGACGAGCGATCCGAAACCGAGGAAGATCGTGGGCGGGTGGATAATGACCCAGTAGTTGTTCAGCGAGGGCGCGAGGCCGGTGCCGTCGGGCGGGATGAAGGCTTTGCCTTCGAAAAGCTGAAGCTTGTAGGGCGTCTCATAAGCGAGGATGCCGCACAGGGAAGCCAGAAAGAGCGAAATCGATCCCAGATAGCCCCGTCGGTACGGGCCGACGCCTCGCAAAGCCAGCAGCGCGAAGATAGAGGAACACGTTGCCCAGAGGAGAAAACTTCCTTGCTGGCCGGACCAAATCGCGGCGATCTTATAGGGAATCGTATTGATCTTCTCGGAGTGGGACCAAACGTATTCGTATTGGAACTGGTCGTTTACGAAGAGCGATCCGAGGCTAACGATGGCACCAAAAATCGCCGCGCAGCCAAGTTGAAAGAATGGGATCTTCCGAACTCGGTCGACTACCTGCTGAACGAATGCCAGCAGGAAGAAGACCAAGCCCGCCCAAACACAGACCTTTCCAATTGTGCCGACCGCGAGCCAGAAGCTTGTGGCGACAGGCAGGTTGAGTGGGGCGTGATCCAACTATCCTCCGGACTTTTCGGCTTCGTACTTGCTCGGGCACTTCACTTGCATATCTCGCGCGTGAAAAACGCCTTTGTCATATTTGCCGATAACGACCACCTTCGTGGCAGATTCCAGATTCGACACCGGCGAACCGGTGTAGGAAACGGGCATAGCTCCCGTAGAATCCTTGATCGTAAAGTTCAGAGAGCGCTGGACAACGTTTTGCCGGATCGAACCGGGTTCGATCTCACCGACGACGTGCGACCCCGTGTGGTTCATCTTCTCCACTTCTTTTATCGTCGCGTAGGGGGAGGCATTCATCATGAAGACCGCTCCTAACCCGACAACGGAAACGAGGGCGACGCCGGCTGAAATGTAGGTTCCTTGCATCTTTCCTTCCTTATTGTGAACGATCCGGAGAAGCCTCGCATTCGATTCGGGCTCATTTTCGGCCATAATTGCGTTGGTATTTAGCAATGTTTCGAATCTTCTCGCGCATGGTGTCTGCTGTCCCTTTTTTGGCCCTTGGTCCGATTCTCAGTGCTCAGGGTGCACCCGCCCGCACAGATACGATCTATTTCGATTCGAACATCGGCAGCTTTAAGTTCCTGAACTCGCAGGGAACCCTCAATTTCAGCTTCGAAGGCACGGTTCTCATCTCCGGCTACGACGGCGTGGTCACCGCCACAGGGGCGCTGAAGAAGGAATACGAGTCCAAGGATAAAAAGCGAATCTCCTACTTCGGCAAAGGCACTTTGACCCTGAAGGGCAAGTGGCGCGGCGTCCAGTGGTTCGGCCGAAATATGAAGGGATCATTCGATGGCGCCGGAATCATGCGCATGGTCGGTGAGTTCGACAGAAACATGAACACCGGGCACTACTGGTACAAGTCGAACCCGGAAAAACAGATCTGGTACGCGACCGGTATCGAGCGCACGATCCCGATGCCCGAAGGCGCGATTCCCAAGAAACCCGTTCGTGCTGGTGGCGGATAGGCGTTGGCCGTCACGGCCCTTGAACGCACCTTTGTTCACGCCCCCGGCGTCGGGATGACGACGGAGCGCTCCCTGTGGGAGCAGGGCAGCCTCTGCTGGGACGACTTTCTTCGCGACCCGCGCGCCTTCCGCGTGGGTTCTGCTTCTCGGGATGCCGTCGTGCGGGAAATCGAGAACTCTCGCAACGCGCACTTGTCCGGCATTCACCAGCACTTCCGAAAGAAGCTCAAACAACGCCACGCATGGCGAGCTTTCCATGCCTTCCGTGATTCCACGGTCTATCTGGACATCGAGACGGACGGCACCAACGGGCGAAACAGCGTCACCATGATCGGCCTCTATGATGGCCGTGATTTTCAGGTCTTCGTCCAAGGCGAGAATCTGGAGTCTTTCCGCGATGCCATCTCACACTATGGAGTGATCGTCACGTTCTTCGGCACCGGCTTCGATATCCCCGTGCTTGAGCGCCGGTTCCCCGGCCTTGGGCTGGATCAGATCCACATCGACCTCTATCCGGTTTTCCGAACCCTCGGAGTTCGAGGCGGCCTCAAGAAGATCGAGAAGCAGCATGGAATCGAGCGGAGCCCAGAAACGGATGGTCTCACCGGATATGATGCCGTCCAGCTTTGGCGCAAGCACCTTCGGGGCTATTCCGGCTCCCTAGAAACGCTGATCGCCTATAACCGGGAAGACGTGGTTAACCTCGAGCCGCTCGCCCTTGCCGCCATGGCCCGCATGGAGCAAGAACACGGCATGATCGTCCCTCAAATCTAGTTGGTCCGCCCCCGAAGCGGTAAACTCTTGAGTTCATGGGTAGCGCTTACACACCCGGTTTAACCGTCAGCGGGGACATCGTCGTCCGCCGGACACGTCGTCTGCCGATCAAAGGCGAAGTTATGGTCAAGGTCGGCGATCGCGTCGAACCGGATCAAGTCATCGCCCGTGCTCTCCTGCCCGGCGCTCTGCAGACCATCAAGCTTGCGGACAAACTCGGCGTAGAGCCGCAGGACGTCGAAGCGATGTTTCAACTCAAGGTCGGCGACCCGATCGAGAAAGCACAAACCATCGCTCAATCCAAGGGCTTCTTTGGCATTGGAAAGCAGACGATCCTCAGTGACTACACCGGCAAGGTCGAGTCGATCTCCGGCATCACGGGAAGCGTGCTCGTTCGTGAAGCCTCCATTCCCATCGACGTCAACGCGTACATGAAAGGCACCGTCGCCGACGTTCTTCCTGAAGAAGGCGCGATCGTCGAGACCCGAGGCGGCATGATTCAGGGCATCTTCGGCGTCGGCGGCGAACGCGTCGGCATCATCAAAGTTGCCGTAGCCGGCCCCGACCAGGTTCTGCACGCGGACAATATTCACGCGGAAGATAAGGGCAAGATTCTCGTAGGCGGCAGCGGCTTTACCCTCGACGCGATCGCAAGGGCATCCGAAGTCGGCGCAATCGGTCTGGTCGCCGGCGGCGTGCGCGACCGCGATATGACAACTTTCCTCGGCTACGAGATCGGCGTCGCTATCACCGGCACCGAGCCGATTCCGCTGACCCTGATGGTAACCGAAGGATTTGGCTTCCTCAACATGGCTCATCGCACTTTCGAGCTCCTGCAGGAGCTTGAAGGCAAGGCGGCGAGCATGAATGGAGCGACTCAAATCCGCGCGGGCGTTATTCGACCGGAGATTATCGTTCCCCTGGAACTGACGGGCTCGGCCGAGGTCGCAGGGATGGGCGGCATGTTGGAAGCGGGAACGGCCATTCGCGTCATCCGCGAACCCTACTTCGGGCAGCTTGGCACAGTCACTGACCTTCCTTCGCAATTGATGGTCGTCGATTCCGGCACCGAAGTGCGCGTCTTGAAGGCGAAACTCGCCGACGGCCAGGAAGTGCTCGTGCCACGAGCAAACGTGGAGATCATCGCCAACTAGGCGCCTCCATGGGCATCATCAAGACTCCCGAGCAGATCGCGAAGATGCGCGAGTCCGGTCGAATCGTCGCCCGGACGCTCCGCCTCACCTCCGAGCATATCCGGCCGGGAGTCACTCCCAAAGACCTGGACGCAATTGCCGAAAAACTGATCCGAGACGAAGGCGGCGTGCCCAACTTTCTTGGCTACCGTGGCTATCCGGCCGCGACGTGCATCTCCGTCAATAACGTGGTCGTTCACGGCATTCCGGACGATACGCCACTGCATGAAGGAGACATTATTAGCCTGGACTTCGGCGTGGTGAAGGACGGCTGGCATGCGGATGGTGCTTGGTCCTATGCGGTTGGCGAGATATCGATCGACGCGAAGCGCCTGATGAATGTGACCCGCGAAGCCCTCAGCCAAGGGATCGCCAAATGCCGCCAAGGAAACACCATC
>JBKJIP010000299.1:0-5462 GCA_046598515.1 Fimbriimonadaceae bacterium
CCGAAGGCAACATCACTGAGAAGCCCGACGGCGAAGAGACCGTAGGCACCGCCGCTGGCCGCGAGGACGTGGTCGACGCGGAGTTCAAGGAAGAGAAGCCGGAGTAGAGCCTGTTCACGCCACACCCCCTGGTGTGGCGTGCCGCCCAGCTCTTGACCGAGTGCCAAGCAAGAGCCGTTCCCGCCACACCCCCTGGTGTGGCGTGCCGACAAGCCCTCGACTGAGTGCAAGCCAGAGCCGTTCACGCCACACCCCCTGGAGTGGCGTGCCGCCCAGCACTCGCTCGAGTGTAAGGCTCAGTGGCGCTGTCACGGATCACCAGCCATCGCCATCAGAGGAGGCAAGATCATCGAGAAATCCCAAATCGTCCAGAGACTTCCTCCAACCCTTTAGTGACTGTAAAGGCGGCGGCGGGCCGTACTCGGCGGCCAACTTCTCCAAATCAAGTCCGCCTTCCCAAGTGAAGGCGCCACCTTCTATCCACCAGTAGCTCGACCACCGATAATGATCCTGGGATTCACACAGCTTCGCTCGGACCGGGTTTCTGTGGATGTACCTGACTTTCCTGGCTGACACCTCTTCCGTTGTGAGGGGAACTCCTCGGAAGCCTCGCATCCAAAGGAGGCGACCGTGGGAGACAGGTGCATCACGGAGGAGGTCGATTTCTCCGGGTGTCAAGAGCGGAAGGATGCGCTTCACCGAGTTTGATTTGATTCTTTGCAACAGCCAAGAGATCGTCTTGTCGGGAGGTCGAATCGACACAAAATGCAGGTGGTGATTCATGACTACAAAGGCGCACAACTTTGCACCGTAGAACCTAAAATCATCGACAAGTGATGCCGTCAGGGCTTCCTTTATTTCGCTCCTTTTGAGAATAGGAGCCCACCCCCTTACCGTGGTCGTGACGAAGTGGGCATGGACCTCCGGGGCGTTAATCCAGCGGTTTCTGTCCACGTCCCTTTTTACCTCCGGTACGGGGCTTTGGCTCTTCGGTTTTCGGTAGCTGGTCGGCCCGCCACACCAGGGGGTGTGGCGTGAACGGTGCTTTTGGCTCTTCGGCACGTGGAAGCTGGTCGGCGCGCCACACCAGGGGGTGTGGCGTGAACGGGCTTGGCTCTTCGGTCTTCGGAAGCTGGTCAGCTCGCCACACCAGGGGGTGTGGCGTGAACGGTGTGCAGCTAGTCGCTCATGTTCAACCATAATGAACCTATCTCAGGTTCAAGCGCGTATAAAATGGTTATGCTCTCGGCTATCGCCGCCGCGATGTGTTGCGCTCCCCCGCGCGACACGTTGAAGGTCGTCACCGTCTCCCCAGCTGAACTCCCCCGCGAGTTTCGGGCCGTTTGGGTGGCTACCGTCGACAATATCGACTGGCCCAGCGTTCGTGGTCTCACCACCGAGAAGGCCCAAGCTGAAATGCGCGCGATCTTCGATCGCGCCAAGAAGGTCGGGCTCAACGCGATCATTTTCCAGGTCCGTCCCCACGCCGATGCGATGTACGCGAGCGAGATCGAGCCCTGGTCGGAGTATTTGACCGGCAAGCAAGGCAAAGCGCCCGATCCCTACTGGGATCCCCTTCAGTTTGCGATCGACGAGGCCCATTTGCGCGGCATGGAACTCCATGCCTGGGTGAATCCCTATCGGGCGTGGCATCCGGCCGCGAAGGGCACAAAGGCGCCGAACTACATCGGCAATACCGAGCCAGCCATCGTCAAGGAGTACGGCAAATACGAGTGGATGGACCCTTCTGAGCCCGAGGTCCAGGATCGCACTTACAAGGTGATGATCGACATCGTCAAGCGCTACGATCTCGACGGTATCCACATCGACGACTACTTCTACCCGTACAAAGTCAAAGACGACAAGGGCAAAGAAGTCGATTTTCCCGACGGCCGAAGCTGGGGGCGCTACAAGGCGTCGTCCGGTCTCCTCTCGCGCGGCGACTGGCGCCGCAAGAGCGTGGACGACTTCATCCAGCGGGTTTACACCGGAATCAAGGCCGAGAAGACCTGGGTGAAGTTCGGCATCAGCCCGTTCGGCATCTACCGCCCCAATGTTCCCGAGGGTATCAAAGCTGGCGTCGACCAATATGCCGACCTCTACGCCGACGCCCGTAAATGGCTGCGCGAGGGCTGGCTGGACTACTTCACGCCCCAACTGTACTGGCCGATCAGTCAGACGCCGCAGTCTTATCCCGTTCTCTTGAAATGGTGGCTCTCGCAGAATGTGAAGGAGCGCCATATGTGGCCGGGGAACTACACCGGCCGCACTGATCCTGGGAATGGCAACTGGAAGTCGGACGAAGTCGTGAACCAGATCAGTGTCACCCGCAAGCTTGGCGCGGGCGGTAACGTCCATTTTTCGATGAAATGCTTCCTGCGGAACTGGAACGGCATCACGGATTCGCTCGTGGCCGGACCCTACGCGGGTCAGGCGCTGATTCCCGCTTCGCCCTGGCTGGACAAGGAGCCGCCCACCACGCCGGTCGCAAACGGGACGAAACCGAGCGACAAGGGGCTCGAGGTGAGTTGGAAACAAGAAGGCGAGCCGGTGCGCTTCTACTTGGTCCAAGCCCAGAGAGCAGGGAAGTGGCGAACGGTTGCGGTCGGGTCGTCAACTTCAGTGGTCGTTCCCCTGGATGACGAGATGCTCTCGATTACCCCACTCGACCGCGCGGGCAATGCGGGCGTTCCCCTTGGCGTGTCGCTTCGGTAAGCGCTAAACTCTAGACCATGACGCGCGGCTTGGCCCTGATTCTGTCAATGATGCCGGCCGTGATCATGGGCCAGCGATTGGATCTGCCGAAGTACGATAGCGACCGTCCCACCAAGATCCTCGTCTCGACCTTCTATTCGGTCCACCCCGATGCCATATCCTCCGAATCCTGGGTTGCTTACAACATTACCGGCGGCTACAATATCGGCCTCGCTTATGCCTGGCAGACGCGGAAGTTCCGGCCCGTCAGCACGGTCAAACTCGTCGATGAAGCCGCTTGGCATCCGGGTTTGACCTGGCGATCAGGCTTTCGAAGCTTTGCCACGGGACGCCTCCAAGAATCCGCTACTGTCGACTACAGTCGGGGCAACATGTCCTTCTTCGCGGGTGTCTCGTTGCGGTCCGGTTTTACGGGAGCGCGTGGCGTCGCCGGCGGCAGCTACGATTTTCGCAATGGATTTCTCGTCGGCTTGCAAGCCGATGGCCGGCAAGTGATGACCTTCGTGAACTACTCGAAGAATGGCCCCGTGCTCGGGGCCTATCTGGTGGATTGGCGGCATCCCGCTTATCTCTTGGGCTGGCGATTCTAGCGGACGACCTTCCACTGAATCCAGTCGAAGTTGACTCCCCATGATCGGGTGACAATCGTTCCTGGGTCGAAGTAACTCACTTTGCCATGGAACTGGCGACCGGAGCTAATGAAGTCGTTCGGATTTCCCGGCAGAGTAACGACCGTGAGCAAATCGGGGCCGGCCATCGGACGCGTGTCCACCGTGACAAAGGTGTTCGACACGAAGTTAAACAGCTCGATCTTCTGGGTTAGGTTGCCCGCCGGAACGGCGTTTGTGCCCGCTTCGATTCGAAACTCGATCGTGCTGAAGGCACCGGGCGGCACGAAAGCCGAGAAGTCGGTTTGAACGGCGGGGTCTTGGCGAGAGCGGATTGCGTTCTGCCTCACCACTTGGTAAGCGTTGTCGCTGGCCTGTAACTCGGGCAGGCCACCGGAGATGTGGACGCCGGAGAGAACCGTGAAGGCACTGGGCCCGATGGGGGTCGTTTTCGCGAAAGCGGCGATGTTGTCTAAGCCGAGCTGACCAACGATGGCGGTTCCGTTCGGCGAGATCGTGGGTTCGTGCCGAAACATGGCTCGCTCGACGCCGGTGATGACGTCGTTCCAAGTTCCCGTCCCTTGGGTGTGGGTGAAGTCCGCTTGCGCGATGTCGAATGCGAAGTGCATCCAGTTCGAATTGGCGGGGAGGGTGACCGAGGCGTTGGAGGACCAGCGATCGCCAAGAGTGCTGAAGAGTACGAGCCGAATCGTCAGCGGATTGGCACCCGTGTTCTTAAGGTCGATTTCAACACGATCGACGCCGATTCCCTGGTAGCTGCCATTCCAAGTGGTCAGGTTGAACGTTGCCAGGTTGCTGCCGGTGGAAGTGATCTGCAGATAGCGATCGACGGCCCCGGCTGGGCCACCGGAGGGAACATTCGTAGGACTCGAGCCTCCACCCCAAGACTGAGTGGTCCCGGTTTGGAAAGTGTCGATCTGATTGAGAGTTACCACGGCCGGGCAAAAGGCGGCCAATGACAAGGCAAGGCAAGAGATGAGGTGACGGGCGCGCATACTAGCTTTCAGAATGCCGCATCGGAGGACTTCCGCACAACTTGCCTGGGAAAGCAAGTAAATTTACGGGCAACAGCGCCCTGAACGGCTGGCTCGAAGCAAGCGAAGTTCAGGCCAGCTTCATCGCCGATCGCACCATCGCCATGGTCTCACCGGCTGTCTGGCGCGCCCTTTCTCTTCCATCCGCCAAGATTTCGCGGATGGCGCCGTCATCGAGAGCGTCGCGGCGCTCGCGAATGGGGCGCAGATACTCGTTGATCACTTCCGTTGCCCGAGCCTTGTTCTGCATACAGCCGCGGATACCTTCTCGATCCTCGTCCCACGCGACTTGGTAGTCGGGATCGTAGATCTTGAGATACTGGCAAACGGCGCAGCCCTCCGGGATGCCGGGATCGGTCTTCTTCAGCTTCGAAGGCGTTGTGAACGCGCCTTTGATTCGCGCCGCGGTCTTGTCCGCCGTATCGTTGAGATAGATGCAGTTGTCGTATGACTTGCTCATCTTGCGAAGGACGCCATTCTCGTCGGCATCGAGGCCAGGCAGCTTTGAGCGAAGCTCGTCTTCATCGATGATGTTCACAAACTCGGGGAACACTTCGACGCCGAACATGTGATTGAAGGACCGTCCGATTTCGCGAGAGACTTCGAGGTGCGGGGCCTGATCCTTGCCAACGGGCACACCGTAGGCCCGGTAGAGGAGAATATCAGCGGCCTGAAGCACGGGATAACCGAGGAGGCCGTAGCTGACCTGCTGCTCCGCGCCGAGATCATCTTTCTTCTCTTTGAAGGTCGGCACACGCTCGAGTTTGCCTAGTCCGGCGACCATGCTGAGGGCGAGATGCAGTTCGGCATGCTCGGGAACCTGGGACTGGACGAAGATGGCGCACTTCTGTGGATCGAGGCCCGCGGCCACGTAGTCCTTTGCGATTTCGAGCGTGTTGCGACCGACGTCGAACGCCTCGCCTTGGCGCAGGGTCGTTAGCGAATGCCAATCGGCGACCATGCAGTACATTTCATAGTCGTTCTGCAGGTTGATCCACGGGCGCAGGGCGCCTTCGTAGTTCCCGATGTGCAGGCGCTCGTTGCTCGCCCGCATGCCGCTTAAAATTCGCTTCCTTTCCATGGA
>JBKJIP010000191.1:0-2764 GCA_046598515.1 Fimbriimonadaceae bacterium
GGTTCGGGATGTATCGCGATCGCCTTGAAGCACACTCGGCCAGATCTCCAAGTGACCGCCGTCGATATCTCTCCCGCCGCCCTCGACGTCGCCCGACAAAACGCGGAACGGATGGGCGCCGAGGTCACGTTCATCGAGTCCGACGGCTTGGGCAATGTTGAGTTTGAACCCGACCTAATCGTGACGAACCCGCCCTATATTGGACAGGGGGAGAAGACGGGTCCCGGCGTCTCCGAATACGAACCACACCTCGCGCTCTACTCGGGGGAAACGGGACTGGAATTCTATGCGAGTCTAGCGGAAACCGTGGGCAACTCCGACCTCCTAATGGAAGTCGGAGATAGTCAAGCCAAGGCAGTTGCAAACCTTTTTGGGGGAGCTGGGTTTGATATGATAAACCGCCACCGAGATCTGCTTGGGATTGACCGAGTGCTGCACCTTCGGCGAAAGTAAGAGGCTCAGCCGCCGCAGCCTCCACAGAATCAGTTGTTCTTGGTTCATTGGTTCACCTCGTTCCGACAAGAGCTACCGAGAAGCTTCTCCAGGACGGCCTCCACCCGAGGCGGGATGGAGGCAACTGTCCAGGGAAGGGCAGGGATGCATAGTGCCCTGCATTATTGTGGAAATGCATGGAGCGCCGGGATGCATCGTGCCCTGCGCCAGGCGCCCGTCCACCCCTGAGCCGGGTTCCCCGGTACACTTGGGGAAGCTATGGCGAATGAGAATTTCGATGCCGATATCGTCGTTATCGGGGCCGGACCCGGAGGTTATGTAGCCGCGATCCGAGCCGCCCAACTGGGGGCCAAAGTCATCTGCGTCGAGAAGGAATATCTCGGCGGTACCTGTCTCAACTGGGGTTGTATTCCCAGCAAAGCCATGATCGCGGGCGTGGAACGGTTGAACCACGTCAAGCACGCCAAGGACTTCGGAATCAACATTTCCGGAGAGATCACCTTCGACTTCGAGGTCTACGCCAATCGCCGCGAGAAGATCGTCAAGGCGCAGCGCGGCGGCATCGGGATGCTCTTCAAGAAGAACAAGATCGAGCATGTCGAAGGCTTCGCGAAGTTCCTCGATAAGAACACTCTTGAAGTCGACAAGGACGGCCAGAAGCGCACGATCAAAGCCAAGAACTTCATCCTCGCGATGGGCTCCAGCGTCATTCACCTCCCCATCCCCGGCCTCAAGGGCGACGCGAAGGACGGCGTTTGGACCTCCGATGAAGCCGTTTCCTGCCGACAAGCTCCGAAGAGCATGCTCATCGTCGGCGGTGGTGCCGTCGGCACCGAATTCGCCTACGTCTTCAACGGCCTCGGCACCGAAGTCCACCTCATCGAGCTGATGGACACGCTGATCCCGCTCTCCGACAAAGAACTTGGGACAGAACTCGGCAAGCAGCTCAACCGACAGGGCATAAAAGTCAAAACCAGCTCCGGAGTGGAGAAGGTCGAGAAGACGCCGGGCGGCTGGAAGTGCTACCTGAAAGGCGGCGAGACGGTCGACGTTGAAGTCATCCTCCTCGGCGTGGGCCGCAAGGCGAACACCGACGGGATGAACCTTGAAGCCCTCGGCGTGAAGCTCCACAAGCGCGGCGTCGAAGTCGTCGACGATTCCCTGCAGACTCACTGCCCGAACGTCTGGGCGATCGGCGATGTCACCGGCCGCATCCAGCTTGCCCACGTTGCTTCGCATGAAGGCACTGTCGTCGCTTCGAACATCATCAACAATGAGAAGCGGCAGGTCGAATACAAGGCGGTTCCCAACTGCGTCTACACGATCCCCGAGGTCGCCTCGGTCGGCTTGACCGAGCAGGAAGCGAAGGACAAAGGCTACGACGTCGTCGTCGGCAAAGCCAACTTCCGAATCTTTGGCAAGGCGATGGCGATCGGCGAAGTCGATGGCTTCGTGAAGATCGTCGGTGAAAAGAAGTACGGAGAACTACTCGGCGTCCACATGATCGGTCCGCACGTGACCGACATGGTCGCTGCGGCCGTGGCCGCGATTCGGCTGGAATCGACGGTCGAGTTCATGGCGGAAACCATCCACGCCCACCCGACTCTGGCGGAAGCGATGCTCGAAGCATACGAAGATGCCATGGGCCACGCGATCCACAAGATGTGAAGACTATGAGTTCCGACCGTAATCTGAAATACCAGCGACATGGGCATAAGGGTGCAGCGGGCGAGGCAACTGCGACGAGCTTCCTCAACTTCCTGGGGATTGTTTCCGAGCCTGTTGAAGGTGAAGAAAACTACGCTCAAGGGGATCTCCGAATCTGTGAGTCTGGGCGTACAATCGAAGTCAAGAGCCAAAAGATTCGGCCGGCCTACATTGATGCTCAAGGTAGGAACCACCGAAGCAATGGAGCAGTGTCATACCCAGCTAATTTCGTTGAGGTCTGCGAAGTTAACACAAGGCAAGACCAACTTGCACAGCTTGCAAGCTGCTTTGAGTTGGACACTCAGGCATTAGAATCGTTGCAGGTCAATGATGCTGGGCAGTTGAAGCGACTAACGACATTTCGTGGCGTCTCGTTTTCTCTTGAGGGGCTGTCGTCGTCGGCAGCATTCATATATTGTAACAATGAGCCTCAGCCTGATGGGAGATACTATCTATGCGTATACGCCTCATCGGACCTCAAATCGCAAGTTCGTGATCTTATGGTAAGCGGAGGGCTCAAGCGGATGCCAGGAAAAATGAACGGCTCCAACGAGGATACCATCGGCGTCTTTGCAAGCTGGCCCCCCACTCATTTCTGGTTTTC
>JBKJIP010000202.1:0-7144 GCA_046598515.1 Fimbriimonadaceae bacterium
CTCGTTGGCACCCAGGGGCCGGCTGTCGGAATGCGGGCCGAAATCACGGGTACCGTGGAAATAGGACGCGAGGGTGCGCAGATACAAATCGCGGACGCTCAGGCGTCGCGTAAACACGCTCGGGTGGTCATCTCGCCATCGGGTCCTATGGTAGAAGATCTCGGTAGCACGAACGGCACATTCGTAAATGGAAATCGGATCTCATCGCAGGTCCTAAAACCGGGCGACGAGATCCGAATTGGGCAGTCGGTTTTCCGCTACGAGCCTTAGGCGGCAAGATAAGCTTGCGCGGCTCGCTGGGCCAAAGCAAAGGATGCGGCTTCTTCGCCCGCGCTTCGCTTGACCTGGGCCATGACCGCGAGGAGCTTTTCTTCGTGTTCGGCCACAAGAGTCATGATTTCTCGGGCGCGACCCGCGAAGCGCATTTCTTCCAGCTTGCCGATTAGCTCAAGGCGTGACGCCAAGAGGGCATCGGCCTCGTCCCAGTTCTCCGTCGCGATCGCTTGCTCGAGAGCAAGCGAAACGAGATAGAGCTGCTGGGCGATGGCCGCGGGGTTAGGCCGCATATACTTGTTCGGCGGGAGCCTGGTCCAGCTTGACCCAGCTCTCACGCAGGTCGCTGAAGATGCGGATGCACTGCGAAACGGCGCTCGCGTCATCTTCGATGTTCGCACGGACGAGTTCGCCCAGCGCGTATTCGTAAATCTTGAGGAGGTTAATGGCGATCTCACCGCCCTTTTCCATGTCCAGACAGGCCATGAGCTCCATGATGATCTTCTGAGATGCCTGAAGATGCTCATTCTGGCGCGGATAGTCTTGATGGGCCAAGGCGTGTCGCCCCGCTTCCATATGGCGCAGCGCACCTTCATATAAGAGCACAACGATGTGAAGCGGTGATGCGCCGGTTACGGCGCTTTTTCGATATTCGTAAGCGTGAGTCGGATAAGCCAAGGTCACTCCTCCTGCCAGTTACACCTGATTATTGGCGGGTTTTGGAATTGGCTTAGGGCAAAAAAGGGCCGGAAGCTAAAACGCTTCCGGCCAGGAGGAATTCAGCGCGACTACTGCGCGCCGGACAGGGAGATCTTGTCGATCTTCAACTGGAATGCGATTGGATTGGAGCCCACTTTAGCCGGGTAGATGCCGCGATAGAGAACGCGAACCTTGCCCTGGGCGTTTACGTACTTCGTGTAGGCCAGACCGGCCGAGTAGGTCTTCGTCACATCCGTGCTCGTGAGAGGGCTTGAGTTAACGAAAACATACTTGGACGTGGTCCAATCCCAGAAGAAGAAGCTGCCGGTGACGCCGCTGATGGCCTTCGCCTCGACGGTGCAGTTCAGCTCGAGTGTCGAGTTCGGCAGAGTGAAGTCAGCAACCGCGGAAGCGACCTGACCCGTGCGGAGCACGGAGACCGAGTTCACGCTGAAGTAGGTGTTGTCGCTTGCAACCACATTGGCGACGGTGCCAGCAAAGGCGCCGCCTTCGAACTTGGCGATGGTGTCCGGCGAATCCGTGAACGGAACCGTCAGTCGGAACGAGTTGATAACCGTCGTCCAACCACCGCTCGCGTTGGCGATCATGCCAACGCCCCAGAACGTTCGATCGTCCAGCGGGTCGGTCTGAAGGCCGAAGTAGTCACCCCATCGGTTCGAGCTGCCGCCGTACTGGTTGCCAATGCTTCCGGCCAGTTTGATCGGCGTGCGCATCGTTCCCGGAGCGTCGCCCGCTCGGCGAGCGGCGATGACGAAGTCGGCGACGATGCTGGTCGAACATCGAGTTGCCACCAAGGCGATTTCGCCGTTCGCGTTCGGACAGATCGCGGGCAGGATGAAGTCCTGACCGGATGCGCCAACGTTTCCACCCTGAGCGAATAGCGGCTGACCAGAGGTCGGCCAGTTGTTCAGGTTAATGTCATACCAGCGGCCCACGCAACGGCTGTCGCTGGGGCTGGCTTGAATACCGTGCGCAGCATAAAGGTGACCGGCGCGGTAGTGCAGATTGAACACGCGTCCGTCGAGCGAGTCGAGGATGTGGTTGTTAACACTGGTGCCGCCTTCGCTCGGGCCGTCGAACGTCGGAATCGCGCAGTCGCGAGTAACGAGGGTCGGTGTTGTAGCCGCATTTTGAATGGCGTAGATCCGCGCGTTGCTCCGGCTGGCGAAGTTCATCGCGTAGAGGAACGGCGTGTTCGGATCGTTCGGCGTGCGCATGACCTGGGCCGAACCGCCGCCCTGCGTGAAGCGGGTTGTGGTGGCGGGGGTGCCCGTCAGCAGTTCCGCTTTTCGAATAACGAGGAACTGGATGCCGTTGAAGCCACCCGTGAAGCCAAACATGTTGCCCGTGACCATGATCGCGTCTTTGTTGTGTCCAAAGCCGGGATAGTCTAGCCAGAAGTCGTTGGTTCCGACCGTCTGCTTAGCCTCGATGCGATATCGGTGCCAGGTTCCGTTCGGATCGCTGTCATCCGAAACGGCGATCAACAGGCCACTGATCTTCGCGGCGTCATCTTGCTCGAGGGCGACGACGAAGAAGCGCTGCGAAACGGCATCGTAGAAACACTTAGGATCGAAGACAAAGCCAGCGGTGGCGACGCCCTGGAAGAAACCACTTTGACCGAGATCCTGCTGGAAGATTTTCGTTCCGTCGCGCTTAAAGAATGCGATGGCGACGTTAACCGTATTTACGATGTGCGTCGGACCAACCGCGAGGTCGGGATCGGGAGGAGTCCAACCGGTAGCGTCGATAGCCGGGAAGTTCCTTCCAGGTATGCCGGGCAGTTCGAGGTTGGACATCGCGCCTACCGGCAGCGTATTTCGCTCGGCGGGAGTGGCGCGGGGCGGGTCGAACTTGTTGTTGACCGACCGCTTGATTTGATTTTTGATGTCCACGACCTGCTGCGAGAAGCTGTAAGTGGAAATAGGTTTGGATTTGGCGCCGACATCAACCTTGAAAGGCTGAACGACTTGCCCGGTCTGGGCAATGCCGACTGACGCCAGGGTCAAGAGACCCGAAAGAATGGCAACACTTCGCATCATTGCCATATTGACGTATTCAGATAAATCGTTGGTTCGCCAAAGAAGACGGCTTTCGACCGCAAATCGTTTGTACAATCAGCACCTTTTTAGAGTTCGAACCTCCGTACCACGCCGCACGTCAAGAACAATACAGCTATGATCGCCAGCCTTGCCATCGCCCTTCTAGTCCAAGAGCCCGTCGTGCCCCTGCGCCTACAGCAGCTCGATGTGCCCATCATGGGCGGCATCCGGGAGATCGTCGTTGGCCCCGTCGCCCGCCAGAACGACACCCTCGGGCTCTTCATCAACAACCTCGATCTGATGACCGATCAAAACGGCGGCAAGGCCCCCAGCAACTTCAACAACCCGCGCATCGGATCGCTCTCGTCGGCCGTACGGGTCTCCTTGCTCGGAAGCACCGAGACCTTGATGGTCGACACAGAATCAACCCGTACCCAGACTCTTAAGATCGGCTACGAGAACATCGACCTACGGATGAAGATGAGCCGGAAATGGTTTGTGAACCTAGAGGGACGCATCATCTCCGAGTCATTCCGCTTGGAAGCGGGCGGCAATGTCTGGACGTGCGATGTGAAGTACGACCAGGACACGTACACGGCCTATCTCAGCAGTCCCGATCGGGGACGGCGGACGCTCGGACCAGTGACCCCATTCATGGGCATGGATGAGGTGACGACCACGGCGTTCAAGCCGATGGTCAAATTGCCAGATGAAATCGTCCTGCGGGAGAAATCGTTCTATATGATCGATCCGTTTACGGGAGGTCCCGTGAAGTATCTGGCCAAGTACCGAGGCAAGTTCGCCGGAACCTTCATCGATGACCGCGTGCGCGGTCACGAGTTCGAGATCACCGGCGGCGTGGAGAAACAAATCGTTTCGATCACCAACGGCGGGTGGGTCGTGAAGGCCGTCCTCGAAAAGTACAAGTATCTGAGCTTCGCGGGCGGCTAGCGAACCGCGATTCCCGCTTTCTTTAGCTTCGTTCGAAGTTTGGCGAAGTGGCCGGCGTCGCGGATTTCTACGACGACTTCAACCTCTACCTTCGAGATGTCGGCACTACCGAATGCTCGCTCGTGCGTGATGTGCTTGACACTCGCGCCTGTATCCGCGATCAAGTCCGTCAGCATCGCAAGGCCACCGGGGCGGTCGGAGATCGTGGCGCGGAACTGGGCGAGGCGGCCGCTTTGGACAAGGCCAAGTTCAATGACGCGGCCGAGCGCTCCCGGATCGATGTTGCCTCCGCAGAGGAGCAGAACGACGTTCTTACCCTTCAATTCGGGGAGCCGACCGCCGTCGAGAGCGGCCAACGGCACCGCGCCCGCGCCCTCGACGACTCCCTTCTCCATTTCCAACAGTTGCAGGATGGCCAGCGCGATGCGGCCCTCGTCGACCGAGACGACTTTGTCCACGACGCGGCGGGCGATCTCAAACGCTCTCGCTCCGACCGTCGGTACGGCGAGACCATCGCCGAGGGTGGGCTCGACATGGGCTTTCACGGGGCGACCTGCATTCAAGGCGACTTGAAAGGAGGCCGCGTGGCTGGGTTCGACGCCGATGATCTGAACCTCTGGCCGGAGATGCTTGACCGCGAGGCCCACGCCCGCGATGAGGCCCGCACCGCCGATCGGGATCACGATCGCGTCGACATCGGGGACCTGTTCCAAGATCTCTAGCCCAATCGTGCCTTGACCGGCAATGACGTCGGCCCCGTCGAATCCGTGGATATAGGTCAATCCGTCGCTTGCGACCAGCTCATCGGCCTTCTCTTTCGCCTCGCCGATGTTCTGCCCGAACAAGATGAGACGAGCACCAAAAGAACGCGCCCGTTCCTGCTTCACAAGCGGCGCGAAGACGGGCATGACGACGGTGACGGGGACGCCGAGATCGCGGCCATGAAAAGCGAGAGCCAGTGCATGATTGCCGGCGGAGGCGGCAATGACGCCGCGCTCCCTTTGCTCATCGGTCAGGAGTTTAAGAGCGTTGCGGGCACCCCTCTCTTTGAAGGAGCCGGTTCGCTGGAGGTATTCGCGCTTTGGAAACACGCGGCAATCGCACATCTCCGAGAGCAAGGGCGATTCGGAGCAGTTCGTAAGCAAAACGCCGTCCGCGATTCGCTCGCGGGCGGCAACGATGGACTCGAACGTCACGTCGGTGGTCACGATTTCAATACTAACACGTTGGACTGGGAACGAGAGGCCGGCGGATGCATGGTGCCGCCGTTACCCGAGCCGCGTGGCTTCAAAGGGCCGACCTGCGCGGCACATTGCATCCACGCACTCCCTTTGACTTACGGAAATCTGGAGTTTGGTTCCCGTCTATTGACGCGTCATCATGAACGTCTGCTTCCCGTTGTAGAGCTCGACGGTGCGATCGTCCTTCCACGTCATTCGCATGCGCATCTGACCGCCCGAAGGGGTCACGGTCTGGCCGTTGGGCATCTCGATCGACGGCGGGTTCATTTCAAGGGCATCTCCCTTGACCTGGTAGGTTCCGGTCACCGGCTCTTTGGCCATCGGGCCGGACATGGTGCCTGCGTAGGCTCCCCCTTCCTTGAACGTAACCCTCAGCATCCCGAATGGCGCATCCATGGTCCAAGACCCGAGGATGCTGCCGCTCTTTCCACAACCCAAGGCAAAGGCGGCCAAACGACACAAACTAAGCAACGCATGGAGCGGAAAGAATACCGATTCATGGCTTCTTGGTCATCTTGAACTTAGCTGTGCCGTTGTAGAGCTCGACGGTGTTGTCGTCGATCCACGTCATGGTCATCCGCATCGCTCCGCCAGGCGGGACAACCGTGTTGCCCGTCTTCGTCGTGATCCGTGGAGGCTCCATTTCCAGACCATCGGCGGTCAGACGATAGGTGCCACGGACCGGCCCGCTCGTCAAGTTCCCCGTCAACTCGCCACTGTAGCTCCCGTTCTCTGCGAACGTGATCGTCATCACGCCGAACGGAGCATCCATCGCCCAGGTCCCGACGATGCTCTTGCTCTTCGAGCAGCCGGCAAGAATCAGCAACGGAAGAATCCAAGGGGCAACTCTCATGTTTGTCAAGATACCGACATTAACTGTCAAGAAGGTCTTTCGCCGATACTTGCTAGTGGGGCCGTGTGACCAAAATTGCACAATGAAAAATAAAGTGGGAACGGAAATGCAGCACGAGGGATTCGGATAGGCGTATAACTGCGATGGGGGAATCACCGCTTTCCTTGGAGACCGTCTGTAAAACCTTAGCCGACACTCTCTCAGAGCTTGATCGAGTTGCGCCGGGCGCCCCCTTGTTGGCCCTCGGCCAAACCGTGTTTTGGGACGAGCCGATGAAAGCGGGCATAGCCCTGGCTTCCAATCGCAAGTTCATCGCCGGCGTCCACGATTCGGACTACTTCGCCAAGCATCCGGGCGAGCAGGGATCCGGATTCAAAGCTTTCCCCCACAACGACACCAAGACAAAAGGTCTCTGGAGCGCTGCCGCCGAATTCTCGGCCCTCTTTGGGTCGGAAACAGTCGTCACCAAAGAAGCCTTCCAGGCCCATGGCTTACGCATCGAAAAGGTCACGAAAGACCGGCCGAACCTGATGGACAAAGCCACCGAGGCTTTCGGATGGCGCGGCATCGTTGCCTTGGCCGACCAGGCGCCGATCACGGCCGAAGTTCAGGTCGAGGACGTCATTGGCGAGCTTAGATCCACGCTTCAATGGGCGATTGAGACAACCCTGGAATGCGTCAGCGAGCCCGAACGGATTCTGGCGAAGGAACGCTCCGACCATCTTCTCCGCTTACTTGAGGAAGAGGCGGCGAAGGGCGGCACATTGGCTGACCTTTACGAGCGGCTGCTAGGCCCGATGTACTCTTTCGTTGCGGCCGAGAATGTCAGCATCACCTCGACGCGAACCACGCATCTGTTACGCTTTAACTCGGAAACTTGCACGTTACCGAGGTTTGATCTCGTGGACTTGTTTGTCTGCCCCGAGACATCGGAACTCGCCAAGCAGGCCTACAATGACTCGCTTAAAGGCTCCGAAATTTACGGCCTAAGCCGGTTTATGTCCGGGGCCCTGCCCTTCGATTTGATCGTCCCCGGGCACGGTCGCGGAACGCTACGCATCGCG
>JBKJIP010000018.1:0-13041 GCA_046598515.1 Fimbriimonadaceae bacterium
CTCCTCCGGCTTCTCCGAACCTCGGATCTCGCCAATCACGTTTGCCGAAGGCACGTCTGGATAGCTCTTGCAGCTGAGTTCGAGCTTAACTTTGACCGGGCCGCGGGCGATAGCGGCCGATAGTTTCTCCGCACTTTTGATTCCCAGGGCGGCGGCAGGAATCTGGGTAACGCCATCCGCATAGCGCATGGCCCCAGTGTGCGGTTCATCGTCCGTCGCATAAGTCATGGAGCGAACGAGGACGGCTACCGCGTTGGATTTGGCAGCGGCGATCGCGCCTCCGCTGCGTTGGTTCACGGCTCCGCCATATGCCCCATTAATCACCGCTCGATCGAAGGGCCGATTGAAGAAGACGATCTTGCCGCGACCACGCTCCCCGAGTTTCTCCGCTTCTTCCAGAGATTTGACTTCGATGACCTCCGCCTCAATCCCGCCTCGCGGCGTGCCGACGCTGCCGCCAAGGGCGCAGATCGAGAGGCTTCCACCCATGTTCATGCTTGCCCGTTCGGTCTTACCGCGGACCCATTTCGGCACCATGCAGGGGATTTGGCGAATGTTCTCGGCCCCGATGGCTTTGAGTTGGTCCTCGCTCCACTTCACCGCCTTTTCCGCGCCCGGCGATCCGCTCAGCCGGTGTGGCGCTTTGGTGCAGAGATCAGAGAGCATTCGGTAGGCGCCGAGGTCGGTCAAGCCTTTCTTGCGCATCAGGTCGGCAACCGGCTGATAGTCGGTTTGGGGCATCACGATCGCGAGAACGAGGGCGGTTAACATTTGGCGTAGCTTATCCCAGAGCGCATCGACCACAATACTCCCGATGACAACCACGACCACGCGCGGAATGCGCCCGGAGGATGCGGCTTAGTACCGCTCCGTCTCTCGTCGTTAACCCGATTTCCGGGTTCTCCACCGATCTTATCGAATCCCTACGCGAGCGGAGAGTTCGCGACGAACGTGGCCTTTTTCTGGCCGAAGGCGCCCGCTTTTTGTGCGCCGCCCGGGATCAAGAGATTCCCATCGCGGGCATCGCATTTTGCGAAGAGCGGACGCCACGGGCCACCCGCGAGACTATCGCCCAAGCGGCGTGTTGTCCGGTGCTCAGACTCAAGGCAGAAAGATTCGACCGGCTCTGCCGTACCGAGGATCCATCCCACGGGGTTCTCCTGGTCCTGCGCCAAACCTGGCAGAGGCTGCCACAAGCCATCGGTCGCCGCGACCTGTGGCTTGGCGTCGAGAGCATCCGCAATCCGGGCAATCTGGGCACGTTGCTGCGATCGGCCGTCGCCGCCGGTGCCCGCGGGCTGATGGTTTTCGGTCCGCCGAGAGACCGGGCTGATCCGTTCGACCCTGGTTGTGTCCGGTCGTCTATGGGGGCGATTGGCGCACTCCAGATCGTTGCCACGACGCACAAGGAATTCCGCGCATGGAGCAGTCGGTACGAGCTCCGAGTTTTCGGGGCGACAGGTGAAGGGTCGCGGGATTATCGGGCCGTTGACATGAAGAAGCCGTGCCTGATCATGCTGGGTCATGAACGCTCGGGATTATCCGAGGCCCAACGATCGACGTGCGATTTGGAGGTTCGCATCCCGATGGCCGGGCCAACGGATTCGCTCAACGTCGCCATGGCGGGCACCCTGCTCTTGTACGAGGCCTTCAATCAAAGAAATCCTGTCGCCAAAAGGAGGTGAAGCTCTAAAGCCATATGTGGGGCGCGGGGTTTCGTACCGCGCCTTTCCGGCGTCTATCTCTTGACCTTCCAGCATCGCTCGATCATATCGAATCCCTTCGGGTCGAACTCTTTGAGTTCGGCCCGTTTGAACGGATAGAAGTCGTTGATTCCAAAATAGGCTTCCGTCAGCTCCGCGAAATACTCCGCTTGGTTGTTGAGGGCATAGGCTCTGCGCTTTTCGCCTCGGTTGTGGGGCACGAGGTCGTATTTGCCACTGGAAACGGCGCTTTTGTAGACCGCCTCGATGTACCTGTCGTTGTGTGTGTAGAGCGCATCGTGGTAGCCGTGGGCGAACTCGTGCAGGGTCATGAAAGGCTGGTTTAGGTTAATCCAGCCGACGTAGTTCTTGGTGTTCGATATCTCCACCGAGCGCACTTTCTGAGGGATGTAACCATTCTCCTCAAGCCACTCTTTGCTCACGTGGTAGCAGGCGCAAGGATGCTTCGGGTTCTCCTGCTCGATGAAAACCGGAATCGCCCTTAGGGTTTTCAGGCTTTCGGCCGGCACAATTTCAACGATCTCCTTGAGCTGCTTGGCCAGCATATTGATGGCGGGCTGGGTCGTGTCGTTCTGCTTGCGCGCCGCCGCGCTGATGTAAAGCGTGAAGCCAGAATGGATCTCCTTCGAGTAGTTCTCAAATGGCTCGTGTACATAGGCTTGGGTTAAAGCGAGGGCAAGGGCGATCATGCGTCTGTGTTTTCCTCACGGGGTTTGCGCAGCTTGAGCGACACCCGCGTTACGCGTCGGCGCGCCATATTCTCTACTCTCATTTTGCCGATCATCGTGTCGATCTGATCCCCAATTTTGGGCACCCGGCCGAGGCGATCGAGGAACATTTGGCCGAGGGTGTCGGTATCGGGCTCCTCATCGATTTCCATATCGAGATGGCGTAGCAGCTCGTCGAACCGGAGTTCTCCGCGGGCGGAGACGCGGCCGCTTGGGAAAGTCTCGACCAGGGGCCGCTCGCTCTCGATCCGATCCTCAAGTTCTCCGAAGATTTCTTCGACGACGTCCTCGAGCGTGATTAGCCCGGCCGTGCCACCGTACTCATCGATGACCATCAAGATCTGCGTACGCTGCTCGCGCATCATCGTGACGGCCCGGTCCAGCGTTAGACTTTCGGGCACGATTACCGGCTCTCGCGTAATTTTCTCCAAGGTGAAGCCCGGCTCTTCGAGGTTCTTTACAATATCGTTGAGATAGACGACGCCGACGAGATCATCGATATCGCCCCGACAGACGGGGATTCGGGTGTGGGGGATTTTTCCAAGCCGGCCGATCAGTTGATCGGTAGGGGTGTCGATATCCAGCCACCGGATATCGAGGCGGTGGATCATGACTTCGCGGGCATTGAGATCGTCCAGGCGAAGCGCCCGGGCGACAAAGTCGGCATGCATCTCATCGAGATCCGCCTGGCCGGCACGAATGAGCATCATAAGCTCTTCTTTCTGCACACCGGACTGCTCGACCTTCCTCATGTCGACCCCGAACAACCGAGCCATGCCCGACGCGGACGTCTGGGCGAGCCAGACGAGCGGTTTAAGAATGGCAGCGAGCAGAGTTAAGGGAATCGTGGTCAGGAGGGCCAGCTTCTCGGGTGATTTTATGGCGAGATACTTGGGAAGCAGTTCACCCACAACGACGAGAACGTACGTGATGAAAATGTAGGAGATCACGAAGCTGACGCCAGGGCTGACCCGGGCCCCGAAGAGTTCTTTCAGCTGCTCCGTAATGAAAGGCTCGGTAACGGAGCCGATGGCGATGCTGAGCATCGTGATGGCGATCTGAGAGGCCGCCACGAGAGGGTTGATATTCTCGAGCGCTTTGAGGACCGCTCGGGCCCGCCGATGTCCCTTCCGTGCCTGCGACTCCAGCTTGGCCCGACGGGCGCTGATCAAGGCGTATTCCGCGGCAACAAAATAAAAGTTGCCGAGCACCAAGAGGATGCTGATGATGAGTAGCGCGGTCGGAGACTGCAAGAGATTTATCGTAGCACGGAACTGCGGCCAGGTTGGCGCGTCGTAATTCCGGCATCCGGACGCGTAGAAACGGATACGCTTATACAGAGACCCTTCATGTCAATCCTTGCCGCATCCATTCTTCTCGCCTTTCAGACTGCGAAGCTTCCGCTCTCGGAGGTGCCCACCTCCCTCGTGCCCGCCATTCCCGCAAAGGAAACGCCGCTCATCAACGTAAACGGCACGATCATCAAAGCCGGTGACGTCGATGCCCTTCTTTGGGATTGGCGCAAGGAAGATGTGCTCAACGATCTCGTGAGTTTCCGGGTCATCAAAGACGCGGCGAGCAAGCAGAGTCTCTCCGCGACCGACAAGGAAATCGAGGATGCCAAGAACCAGCTTATGGAAGCCCTTCGCGGCACCCTGCAACCAGGTCAGACGATCGAACAGGTGATGCTTCAAGAAGGCACGACGGATTCGCGCATCTATCTTCGCGTTCATACCGAGGTGCTTTTGAGGAAGTTGATCCTGCAAAAGTTTAACAAAAACGATTTTGTCGACATCTCCACCATCCTCATTCGGCACAAGCCCGATGACCCTGCCGACATCAAACGAGCCATGGATGCCGCGGACTCCGGCTACAAAGAATTGATGGCGGGCAAATCTTGGGAAGAGGTGCTTAAGAAGTTCGTTTCGGAAGAGCGGGCGGTTCAGGCTAAGGGCAAAGTTGGCTGGCGGTTCCTTTCCGCGTTTCCAGATCAAGCTCGGAACGAGATTGTAATCTCGAAGACAGGGTCCTATACCAAGCCGGCGGCGACGACGAACGGCTATCAGATATTCCGCATCGACGCGAAGGGAATCGACGTGGGAGGAGACAGCCTCCTTGCGCTACAGGACTGGTACGTGAATGCGATGCGGCAGCCCACCGTGGATGCGCTGCGCCGCGAAGCCAAGATCACGAGATTGGACAAGAAAGTTGGCGGGTAAGCGACCACTTTTTTTGGATCGGGATGGGGTTCTCAATGTCGATGTCACGCCCTATCTCGCCCGTCCCGATCAGCTCGAAATTTTTCCGTGGACCGGTCCTGCGCTGAAACTGCTTGCCCCCTACTTCGATTTTTATGTCGTGTCGAACCAGCAGGGCGTCGCTCTGGGGATCACGAAAGCGGAGGATTTGGAGACCATCACGGAGATGCTGCGATCCCCCTTGCGGGCTGAGGGGGTCGAGATCGAGAAGTTCTATTACTGCACGTATCGCGACTCCGAAAACCACCCCTGGCGCAAGCCATCCCCCGGCATGATCCTCTCCGCCGCCGAGGAGTTCGGCTTTGATCCGACCGGGGCTTTCCTGATCGGCGACAAATGGAGCGATGTCGAAGCCGGCGCCCGCGCCGGCTGCCGCCCGTTGCTGGTGATGACGGGCGTGACGACCGATGAAGGTCACGTAGCCTGGAAGCACCCGCCGGAAAAGGTGTTTCCGACGCTGCTAGAGGCGGCGGAATGGATCGTGGCCGAAGGTGGAGGCTCTTAGGGGAGCACCTGTGACCGAAGGGAACTGAGGGGTGAGACGGCTTTGGAGTTGCAGCCTGGGTATCACCCTCCCCCGTTCGCTTTGAGGCTCACGGCCCTCCACTACGAGGGGAGGGAAGGCTTCATCACGGTTCTGCACCGTTCAATGCATTTAGAGCGCAATGCGCAATCCGTCATACGCGAGCCGAATCTCGATGGGAAGCGACGCGTTGGTCACGTCATGATCGTAGTCGTGACCCAGGTGCGTGAAGTAGGTCTGCTTCGCGCCAATGCGCTTCGACCATTCGACGGCCTCATCGAAGTGGATGTGATTGGGATGCGGGCGGATTCGCACGGCGTCGAGGATCAGGACATCGAGCCCTTCGAGCATGGCCCAGGCTGTCTCCGGCATCGTCTTCACATCCGTCACATAGGCGAAGCTGCCACAGCGGATCCCCATCATGGGCCAGTGCCCATGCCAGACCAAGAACAGCGTAAGGTCGAAGCCGCAGATCGACATTTTGATCACGGGCTCGCTCTCCAGATCACAGAGGGTCATGTCGAATCGAGGCACTTCGATGCCCGCCGGGAAGTCACCGAAGGCATAGGGGAAGATGCGCCGGATGTCTTCTGCGTAGCGCGGCATCGTATAGACCGGCATGTCTCTCTTCGACCGTAGACAGAAGGAACGCAGGTCGTCCATCCCCATGATGTGATCCGCATGCGTGTGGGTGATGATCGCGGCGTCGACCATGCGGATGTTCTCACGCAGGAGTTGAGTCCGCATGTCCGGCGTGCAGTCGACCAGAAGATTTCCTTCGGGACCCGAAAAGACTATGGAAGGACGCGTTCGGTGATTCTTCGGATTGGCTAGGAAGCTGTCGGGATAGTCGACGCCCAAAACGGGAACCCCGCTGCTCGTGCCCGAACCGAGGACGATGACTTCGGACAACGCTCTACAGTTCGCCCGCTTTGCGCAGAACGTCGACGGCGACGAGGGTGCTGGGGACTTCCGCATACTGAGCTAATCGCTCAACGCATCGCGCGAAGTTTCGCTCGCCGAGGTCATCCCGATTGGACTGGTCTTTGCGACATTGCGCCAAGTAGTCTACGGCGTCGACATAGAAATTGGCCCGGTTTTGGGGAACGGACTTGTTCGATGTAGCGGCGAACTTGCGGCTGAGCGTTTCGTAGACGCTGTCCCAGTTAGTGCGAGCGGAGACTTCGGCTCGCGCGCGATCCATGGCCGCTTCTTGCAGGCGGCGGGCTTCTTGGTCGCGTCGCTTGGTCCTCTCCCAATCATCGGGAGCGGTGCCTTCGATGACTCGCAGTTCGACGGTCTGTTGAAAACGGCGGCCGAATTCAGATTCGATCAGCTTGCGCGTTTGGGGCATGCGCAGGTGTCCGGCGAGCTCCGTTTCTTGCGAGGGAACTCCCAAAACGAGCACATTGCTCTCAACCGTGATCGGGCGGCACGTGTTTAACGCCGTCCATACACCTACACCGGTAACACCCTTTCGAATCTCCGGCAGTGCTTCCGCCCAAACCTCTGCCACTTGTGCCATAGCTGATTATAGATTTTCGGCACGAAATGACGCCGAATCAAGGGCGAAGGACGAGAACCGAGTGAGGAGAGTTCATAACCTGGTCGAAAGAAAGGCTACCGACGCGTAAACGGTCCAAGAATCCGTGCCCCTGGGCACCCATGATTAAGAGGTCCGCATGGTGCTTTTCCATCGTGGCTTTGATCGCCTCCGAGGCATGGCCGACGGCCACTTCACCATGCGCGGCCATGCCTTGCTGGGCGAAGCGGATGGCCAAATCATGGTTTGCCTTTTCGGCTTTGGCCCGATCCTCCGATCCCTCTTCCACGGCGGTGAAGATAATGAGCTTCTGAATTCCGCGGGGCGCATGCTCTAAAAGCCAGTCGACGCTCCGATTCGCAAATGACGAATGATCGGTGGCGAGAACGGCCACGACGGGACCGTCGGGCTTGACGTTCGACTTGCCATACAGGATGCTCTGGTGGGCTCCGATGAGCAGGCCCTTACCCACGCTGCCGAGGAACATGGAACCCCAGGAGCCCTTTTCCTCCGATCCCACGGCGATCATCTTCGCGTTCGTCTCGTCGGCAACATCAAGCAGGGTGTGGACGGGGGTTCCAAACTCCAAGCGCTCCACGCTGCCCATGCCGAGCATCTGATGCGCCTCCTGCAGCAGGCCGTGCCCGAGTTCCTCGCGGCCCTTCTCCATCGTGAAGATTGCACTTTGGTCGATGGCTTCGGGAAACATGCCGATGGCAGGGAGCGGCTCGACACAGTGCACGAGGATCGGTTTCACATCCGGCAAGCGAACCCTTTGAAGCAAGGCGACGGCGGCTTTCCAATGCCCCGCGTTGTCAACTCCGACGACCACTCTCATGATTCCAAGCTTACGCCATGAAACGGGGCGACTGGTGCACGATTTGAGGCAAATCGTGCCGTGGTTTTCGATGGCTTAACGGCTGCGAACCAGCCAAATCACGGCTCCCAGGATAACGGCTCCGCCCAGCCATTGAATCGGCAGGAGATGTTCTCCCCAGAGCAGAGCCCCGATTAAGGCGGTCGTGATCGGCTCTAAGGCCGATATGGTCGAGGCGTTCACCGGGCCGGTTAACTGGATCCCGACAAGGAATCCGCCCAACGCGATGACGGATATGGCGCCAAGCCCCAAACAGCCCATCCAGCCCGCGGAATCGACGGGGAACTGAAAGCCCTGTACCGTGCAAATCACGAGATAGGATAGGGCCGCGCCGACGAAGATGATCGCCGTTCCCGCAAGCCCATCGATTCCCTTCGCGACCTTGGAGCCAACCAAGATGTAGATCGAGTAGGCCACAGCCGACGCAACCCCAAAGACGATGCCCAAAGGGTCCCCGCCCGCCGCAGGACCGATCGCCAGCCCCGCGCCAACCATAGCGAGCGTAAGCGCTCCCACTTTGACGGGGCTGAGCTTCTCCTTGAACACCAGGAACGCGCCGATCGCCACAAATGCCGGATAGAGATAGAGGAGGATCGATATGAGAGCCCCGGGGGCGTACTTCAAGCCGTGGAAGAAGCACATGGACTGCACGAGGTACAAACCCGCGCCCATTCCGAAGAGGGCCCATTTCTTCTTGGTATCAATGCCGCGGATTGCCTTATGCTTCCACGCCAGCATCAGAACGCTGGCGACGAAGAAGCGGATGAAAAGCATCGTTTCGGTCGAGGCTTGCCCGTCGCGAGCCAGCTTTGCCAGCGACACCATCATGCCGAACGCGATCGCGGAAGCCGCGGTCCAGGCTACGCCGGCGGATCGGTGGTTCGGTTGCATTGCATTTCAAATGACGAAGCCCCCCTCGCCATTCGGCGAAGGGGGCTTGCGTGGTTCCTCTTAGACGATGGCTTTCGCGGCGAGAGCGGGATCGACTCCGATTCCCGGACCCATCGTCGCGCTAAGGGTGACGCTCAGCATATAGCGGCCCTTCGCCGTGGCGGGCTTGGCCTTGAGCAGCGCACCGATCGCAACGCCAAAGTTCTCGGCGAGCTGCTCATCGGTGAAGTTGACCTTACCGACCTGCACGTGAACGACACCAGCCTTGTCGGCGCGGTACTCGATTCGCGTGGCGCCCTTGATTTCCTTGACGGCGGTGGCGATGTTGTTGGTGACCGTTCCGTTGCGCTTGTTGGGCGTCTTCGGGCCGAGGGCGCGGCCGATCTTACCAATCTGCGGAGCCATATCCTCGGCGGCGATGATCACATCGAAATCTTTGAATCCACCCTGAATCTTGGTGATCAGGTCCTCGTCACCGACGATGTCGGCTCCGGCGGCTTCGGCTTCCTTGGCGAGGTCTCCCTTGGCGAGGACGGCAACCTTCTTAACTTTGCCCGTGCCGTGCGGCAGGCTGGCGAGGCCGCGAACGTTCTGATCGCTCTTGCGGGGGTCGATGCCCAGGCGGACGGCGAGGTCGACGGATTCGACGAACTTGGCGGTGGCGGTCTTCTTGACCAGGGCGATCGCTTCGGCTACTTCGTGAAGCTTTTCCACTTCGACTTGACCGGCGACAGCGGTGTAACGCGGCGAATGCGCCGTCTTCTTAATTTGCTTTCTCAATTGATACCTCTCGTGGTGCGGGCGGCCAGAGGCCTCCCACGGGATAGGAAGAGGATACCCGTTTCAGCCTCTCAGGTTCAATCCATGTTCGTCAGGAACGCCTCTTTCGTGACGAACTTCTTGAACGCTTCGAGCGAGGTGTACTGGCCATGCTCGAACTGGTCGAGGTAAACACCCTCGCCCAGAACCCGGCGGATGTCCTCGATTGCGTCCCGATAGAGCACCCTTTGGGGGCGATGCCAATAGAGCGGCACTTCCTGATAGAGGGTGTGCAGCATGCCGTCGATCCAGGCGGCGATATAGGCCAAGCCTGATTTCGCCAGCCCCGGAACGAGCATCCGCATGGCGGACATGCAGCCAACCGTGTTGCCTTCTTGCTGGAACTCGATGAAAGCCTGCTCGAGGAGATCGCGCGACTCGATGATTCGGCCTTGCATCAAGCGGTGCGTGCCCTGGTGCAGATCTAGGATCGTCTTGATGTGGGGAGGCAAAGCCTGGCTTCGCAGCCGGCTGAACATCTTCTCGGCCTTATCGAAGTTGCCCCATTCGGACTCCGCGCTAGCTAGATAGAGCTCGGAGATTAGGACGCCATACTCGATGCCGAGGCTCTTGGATCCTTTACGGCATTCGCGAAAAGCGGCGAACGCCCGATCGTATTCCTGAATGGCCCAGAGCGCACTTCCGGCCTGCAGATACAGGCGAGAAAGGATGGGCTTCTGCTTATGCTTAGTTGCGAGCTTGATTCCCTCATCCGCATAGCGAATTGCGCCGTCGAAGTCCGCAATTCCCATTGCCAGCCCGCAAGCCATGTTGTAGATTCGCGATTGAACGACCTCGTCGTCTGAGCATGCCGTGAGGGCCCGATTGCACCACCCCAGCGCTTCCTCGAAGCGCCCGAATCCATACCAAAAGTCGAATAGCGAGTAGATCAAGGAGATGATTCGTTCGACCTGACGGTTATCGCAAGCCCAAGCGAGGGCTTCGTGACAATCGTCGGCGTGACGAGCGAAGCCATCCAAGCGGCGCTCCTCGGCATAGATCTTCTCCCACTTTAAGGCCTCGTCAGTGAAGCAAGCCGAATGCGCCTCAGCCAGAGCCATTTTCTTCGGCTTTGAGACTCCCGCGAAGTAGGCTTGAATGCCACGCGGCATCCGAATACTGCCCTCTCCGTCAACTCTCAGCACCGCCCAAGTGCGTAGGGATCGAAAGTCATCCTCGGTCGTGCCGCCCGCGATTTGGTGGGCCATTTCTTGTTCGATCGGGCTACGGAAGAGCGCGCAGGCTTCCGCCAGTTTCCGCTCGTTGGGATTCAAGTTCTGGGCGATCCAGTTGAGCACGTTTTTCGTCGCGCTTCGATCGGTGCCGGGTGTCGTCTTCACCTGCCCCTGATTGACATAGGCGGCGGCGGCCAGCTCGATCGCGAGCGGGACTCCAGCCAGGTTCTCACACAGACCTGCGATTTCCTCGAGCTCTCGGTCGCTGGGATCAAAGGTTTCTTCATAAAGCTCGCCGCGGGCTCGGAAGAGCTTGATGCAGTCGCTTTCCTCATCCCCATCGGTATCCGACCGCATCGGTGGCACGCGGTAAACGGCGTGGGAGGACAAGGGCATTGGATCTTGTGTCCCCATGAGGACTTGGAGATTGGGGCAGCTCACCATGAGCTCGTTCACCAGGGTCGTGATTGGACCGACCGCCGCCTCACAGGCATCAAGGATCACCGTCGTGCCGTGTCCTTGAAGAAAGTCGACCATCCGTTCGAGGGGGGATTGCTCTGGATTGGCTTTGAGCCCGAGCTTTTTGGCAACATGGTCTTCCAGCAAGCGGGGGGTTTGGGGCGCATAGCGTAGATCCACGTACCAGACGCCACCGGGCTGATCGGCCAAAATCCGGTTCCCATATTCGATGAGCAAGCGGGTCTTCCCGATTCCGGAAGCACCAAGAGCAACAACCGCCCGCGCCATAAATGTGCGCCGCTGCAAATCATCCAACTCTCGTTCTCGACCAACAAACTCGCCGCCCCAGCGGGGTAGGTTCGTCAGCCGCTGGCTGAAATCGGGCGTGTAGTCGGTTGAAAATGCCGAGTGGAGAACCTTGAAGAGGGCCACCTGTCGCCCATCATCCAAAACGGGCCGACCAACCGGAATGAGGCTGTACGATCTCGGGACGTCCTCGTCCAGGATCTCGACCGTGGCCAAGCTGACCATGACGCGGCCAAGGTTCGTTTTGCCGAGAATGGAAGTGGCGAGCTGCAGGGCAGCGCCGTCGTAGCGTTCACCGGTCAGCTCCATCTGCTTCGTGACGAGGACGGCTTTGAAGCCATCGGTGTACTTGATGCCCAACTGGACCGCGAAATCCAACGCATCGCTAGCCATTGGGAAAACTACCGGGTACTGATCCGGCACCTCGCTCATCAACTCGAAGCCCCGGAATTCCTCGACAACGCGAGGGTCCGGAGAGCCATCTTTGATTTCGGCAAGTACAAGAGAAAGAATCCCAGATCGTGCGTCAGATCGCATTCAGTGGGCAAAGCTTACCGAAAAGTGTCACGCAATTTGGCGCCACTGGCGCTGGAAAACCCCATGAACGTACTCTGCTATAGCAACACGTTCTTCGTGACTATCAGGCGCGAACTTGAATCCGCTCACCCAAAGGCCCTCATTATCTTTGTGGCAATACTTGACTTTGCCGTGCAGATCGAGGGGGGCACCCTCGTCCTGCCCAATCTTGAGAGTTAACGGCTCGTTAACCGGCAGATGCTCTTTGGACCGCAGCTGTACGCCACCAAGCCCAATATCGATCAGCATCGCCCGATAGGGCTCCGGATGCTTCTCCTCGTAGACCATCGCGCATTCCGCGAACTCGAACCTTGCGTAAAATCTGAGATCTTTGCTCATGGGTGAAAACCGTGAACTCCTAGATAGTTTTCGGCAGTCCGTCGCCAATCCTCACCTGTTTTTCTGATGATTCTAAGCTCATCGGGCCGGGGCACGGCGGCGAGAATCGAAGCTGAGCGTCTATAACCCTAAGGGAACCTTGATACGAATTGGTGTAATCACAAGCGGCGGCGATGCGCCGGGAATGAATGCGGCCCTCCGCGCCGTCGTTCGCGCTTCCATCGGGCGAGGCGTTCAAGTCGTCGGTTTCTATCACGGATATGACGGCATTATCCGGGACGAAGCCGAACAGCTCACCTCAAAATCGGTCGGCGGCATCATCTCTCTCGGCGGTACAACCCTTCGCTCCGCCCGCAGCGAGCTCTTCCGAAAAGACGAAGGACGGGGACTCGCGATGGAAGTCCTTCGCCGCCACGAAATCGAAGGTCTGGTCGTGATCGGAGGAGACGGATCGTTGACCGGCGCTCATGTCCTCTTTGAAGAGTTCGGACTGCCCGTTATGGGCGTGCCGGGATCGATCGATAACGATATCCCGGGCACGGACTTTTCGATCGGTTTCGATACGGCCGTGGGCACTGCGGTTGGAGCTATTGATCGACTTCGAGACACCGCCTACTCCCATGAACGGGTGTTCGTAGTCGAGGTTATGGGGCGTCGCAATGGCTTCATTGCCCTGGAATCGGGCCTCGCCTGCGGCGGGGAGGCGATTCTGATTCCGGAAATCCCTTATTCCCTCCACGACATCTGCGACAGCATGGTCTCCGCCGCCGGGCGAGGCAAAAGGAGTTCCATCATCGTCGTCGCCGAGGGCGCGGCTCGGGCG
>JBKJIP010000022.1:0-7638 GCA_046598515.1 Fimbriimonadaceae bacterium
GATGTCCGAACTCTTGATCGATGATGTTGTGGTTGGCGAAGGCGACGAGGCGGTCGCCGGTAAGAAGGTGACGGTGCACTATACGGGCACCTTCGAAGATGGTCGAAAGTTTGATTCGAGCCACGATCGAAACCAGCCCTTCCAGTTTCCTCTTGGCGGCGGCCGTGTGATTAAAGGCTGGGACCTTGGCGTCGAAGGCATGAAGGTTGGCGGCCAGCGCAAACTGACCATCCCCGGCCATCTTGCCTATGGCCAGAACGGCGTCGGTGGTGTCATCCCGCCGAACGCAACCCTGCTCTTCGATGTCGAACTATTGAAGGTCGAATAGGTCTTGATCAGGCTCGGGCTCTGCTGTATCTTCCGTAGCGAGCCCATCAAGTTTCGAACGACGACGGCGACGGCGATGCTCAAACTCGAGCGGAGCGTCGCCCTGGCGCGTATTTCTGCCCTGGCCCTTCACAATGCCCACTCTTTGCGGGCGGCCCTGCAGTTCTGTCGGGAAAACGGAATCGGAGCGTTTCGCGTCAACAGTCAGATTCTTCCTCTGAAAACTCATCCGGTCGCGGGCTACCGGAATGAGGAACTTCCGGAGTGGGACGAGATTGAGCGAGGGTTCCAGCAATGCGGCGATTTCGTTCGCGCAAACGGGCTACGCACTTCGTTCCATCCCGACCAGTTCGTTGTTCTGAACTCGCCCAAAGAGCCTACAGTTCTATCATCGATCGCGGAGATCGAGTATCAGTCGGAAATAGCCGAGATGATTGCGGCGGACGTAGTGAATATTCACGGTGGCGGAGGCTATGGCGACAAGGAAAACGCGTTGAAAACGTTTCGCCAGAACTTCGGCCGCCTTTCGGATCGAGCGAAGGCGAAGCTGACGGTTGAGAACGACGATACCGTCTACACGCCCGCGGATCTTCTCCCCCTTTGCCATGACCTCGGGATCCCACTGGTCTACGATGTCCACCATCACCGGTGCCTACCCGATGGGCTCACCATCGATAAAGCCAACGATGCGGCTCTTGGCACGTGGAACCGGGAGCCGCTCTTTCACCTGTCGAGTCCGATCCTGGGCTGGGACGGTCCCCATCCGGAACGGCACCACGATTTCATCGCCATCGAAGACTTCCCCCTTTGTTGGCGCGGTCTCGATTTGACTGTGGAAGTCGAAGCGAAGGCGAAGGAAGAGGCAGTTTTGCGTCTACAAAAAGAACTACAGGAAACCTCAGCGGCGGTCGACTGAAATCGGGTTCCCTATGTTTGATGTCATCTGCCCAACTCATCGACGGTCTCGCTCTCTCCCGAATCTGGCGCGAACGAGTCAAGTCTCGAGTCGAAGCGATGACTGTGAAGCCGCGACTCGATATCCTGGTCGCCTCCCAGGATCCCGCTAGCCTCGCCTACGTGAAGATGAAGCAGAGTTGGGCGGCCAAGGCCGGCATCGAGAGCAATTCCTATTCCGTCGACGGGACCTGGAGTCAAGCTCGGCTATTGGAGAAAATCTACGAGCTGAAGGAGGACGCGTCGGTCCACGGCATCATGATGCAGCACCCGATGCCCAAACACATCGACGAGGACGAGGCTTTGCTCGCCCTTGGGGCGGAGAAGGATGTGGATGGCATGACACCCCAGTCACTTGGACTCCTCACCTGTGACATGCCTGGCTTCCGCTGCGCAACGCCGCTGGGCATCATGCGGATGCTCGAACACTACGAGATTCCGATCGAGGGCAAGCGGGCGGTTGTGATTGGTCGTAGCGTCATTCTCGGCAAGCCAGCCGCGCTCATGCTCCTTCAAAAGAACGCAACGGTGACCATTGCTCACTCGCGAACCCAAGATTTGGCCGATCTTTGCCGTGAGGCCGATATTCTCGTTGCCGCTGTCGGCCGCCCCGAGCTCGTCAAGGGCGATTGGATCAAACCCGGAGCGGTGGTCGTGGATGCGGGTTACAACCGCGTGGAAGGACGAGACAAAGACGTCGGGGACGTGGACTTCGAAGCGGCTTCGCAGAATGCCTCTTGGATCACACCCGTGCCTGGTGGAGTCGGCCCGATGACGGTCGCGAGCTTGCTGAGCAACGTCGTGGACGCGGCCTCGCGGTAAGATCAGGCCCATGCGCGTGACGGTTCTAGGCGCCGGAAGCTGGGGAACGGCTTTGGCCATTCTTCTGGCTCGCAACGGTCACGACGTCGTTCTCTTCGGCCGTAACTCCGAGGATCTCGCCTCGATGTCTGCCGTTCGCGAGAACATGCACTATCTTCCCGGCTTCGCAATACCCTCCAACGTGAAGATCGTCACCGATGATTCGGAGCTCGAACCTAGCGACTTTTGGCTGGTCGCGGTTCCCTCCGGTGGCGTTCGCGCGATGGGCGAAGTGATTCGCGGCGTCCAACAGGATGCGCTCGTGATCATGGCCTCAAAAGGACTCGAGAATGGCTCCTGCATGTTGCTGACCGACGTCATAAGCGAAATGGTCCCCGGCGCCGAGGTTGGGGCCATAAGCGGGCCGAACTTGGCCATCGAAATCGCTCGGGGAATTCCAACCGTCGCTGTTATCGCTTTCGCCAACTGCGAGACGGCCGATCGCCTCCGCTCTGCGTTCATCTGCCGCAGTTTCCGTGTCTATTCCAGCTCGGATATCCGCGGAGTCGAATTGGCGGGGGCCCTGAAGAACGTCATGGCTATCGCCGCTGGCATGTCCGACGGTCTCGGGTTTGGAGACAACACCAAGGGCGCGCTCTTGGCCCGAGGATTGCACGAGATGTGGCTTCTTGGGGAAGTGATGGGCGCCCAGATGGCGACCTTCATGGGCATCGCCGGGGTCGGCGATCTCTTCGCCACTGCGGCAAGCCGACTAAGCCGCAACTATCGGGTGGGAAGAATGATTGGCGAGGGCGCGACGCTGGCCCAAGCTCTGGAAGAAGTTGGACAGGTGGCCGAAGGTGTTCCAACTACGGAAGCGGCCCTTATCCTGGGGCGAAAACACGGATTGAACCTGCCGACGTTTGAAGCAGTGGGATCGGTCCTTAAAGAACAAGTACGCCCCATGGAAGCCGTTGGGCTTCTCATGGAGCGTATGCCGAAAAAAGAAATGGACTAGGCGATTAGCCAGCCGCGCTGACGCCTGCCGGTCGCGGAGCACCACCGCCGCCCGCGCCACCAAAGCCGGTGTTCGCAGGAGGAGCGCCGCCGCCGCCCGCACCTTGAAGGCCAGCCGGGGCAAATCCTCGGGCTCCACTGGTGCCGGCACCGCCACCACCAGTTGCGCCACCCGAGCCAACACCGTTGGTCATCGGGACTTCGACGGCACCAAGGGTCGGGGCAGCCGTATCGACGGCCGGCGACTGCGCCGGAATTACGGGATCGGGCTTCGTCCCATACAGGATGCCCAAGGCGATGAGGGCTACCACAATCGCGACGATGGAAACAATCATGTCATTCTGATTTTTCACGGCTCAAAACTCCAGTTGGCACCTACGATACCCTAAGGGGCTAGTGTAAGAAGTGCCTCACTCCTGTAAAGACCATCGAAATTCTACGTTCGTTCGCGGCAGCTATCACATCTGGATCTTTTTTGCTGCCTCCCGGCTGCACGATCGCGATGATTCCGGCGTCCGCCGCCGTATAGATGCTGTCCGGAAACGGGAAGAAAGCATCGCTCGCAAGGCACGCTCCCCTCGCCATATCGCCCGCTTGTTCTAGGGCAAGGCGCACCGACTGGACGCGGTTCATTTGACCGGCACCGACGCCGAGCAAACGGTTCGGGCCGCCGACCACGATCGCGTTGGATTTGACATGGGGGATGATCGACCACAGGAATCGCAGAGCACTCATCTGCTCTTCATTGGGGCGGAGGCTGGTCAAGCATGTCCATTCGAGGCCCGGATCTTCGTCGGATTCCTGGACGATTGCTCCGCCGCGGATCGAGCGGAGGATCAATTCCTTTCGACTCGGGGGCAGCGGTGCTTTTAGAAGGCGAACATCTTGACCCCATCCGGAGCGGTCCCGGAAGAGGGCGATGGCTTCTTCGGTGTAGCCCGTTCCGATCACAACTTCGAGGAAGTTGCCTTTTTCGGTCATCGCCGTCGCCGCCGCTTCATCGATCACGCCGTTGAAGGCGGCAATGCCTCCGAAAGCGGAAATCGGATCGCTGGCCCGTGCCAGGCGATAGCTCTCGCCAAAGTCCGCGCCGATCGCGGCTCCACAAGGAGTGGTGTGCTTGATAATCGCGCAGGCACCGGCGGGCAAATCAGCGACGAGTTCCCAGGCCCCGCTGGCGTCGTTGACATTGTTGTAGCTAAGCTCCTTGCCCCAAATCTGCTCTGCATTCGCGATGCCGGGAGCGCCCATCGGATCGCGATAAAGGGCGCCTAGCTGATGGGGGTTTTCACCGTAGCGGAAGCTGAGGGCCTTTCTGTAGCCGACGGTCAACTCGTCAGCAAAGGGCGATTCGCCAGCGGCACTCGTCAGATATCGAGAGACCATGGAATCGTAGAAAGCGGTGTGCCGAAAGGCGCGCGCGGCCAGTTTGATGCGAAGTTCAGCGATCAAATTGTCATCGATCGCCTGAAGCACGCTTGCATAGTCTGCCGGGGATACGACGACAGCCACATTGGCGTGATTCTTGGCCGCGGCCCGGATCATGGCGGGCCCTCCGATATCGATGGACTCGATGGCCTCATCCAGACTGTGTTCGCCGCGCACGGTGTCTTCGAAGGCGTACAGGTTGACGCACACAACATCGAAAGGCTGAATTCCGGCCTCCGCCATCTGCTCGCAATGGGAGGCCAGGCGAGTGTCGCCAAGAAGGCCACCATGGATGAGGGGATGGAGGGTTTTGACTCGTCCGTCCAGCATCTCCGGGAAGCCGGTGACTTCGCTCACGTCGCTGACCGTCAGTCCTGACTCGCGGAGGGCTTTGGCCGTCCCGCCCGTGCTGACGAGTTCATACCCTCGCTCGGCGAGAGCCTTGCCAAAATCGGCGACGCCTGTCTTGTCGGTAACGCTTAGGAGGGCGCGCGGCATCAGCGTCGACCTCCGCCCGTGGTCGCCGTGCCCGTCGTCGAGTCTGTCCCGCCGGCGGTGGGCGGTGGCGTGCCGGTGGTTTTGGTGTCATCGGCCGGAGGCTCCACGGCTTTTACAGTCAGTTGAAGGGTCTTCGTCACAGTCAGGTTATCGTCTCCGGTGGCGATTAGCGTGTACTCGCCAGATTTAAAAACATCGACTTCGGTAAAGCCCGTTTTCTCGGTAGTGGTATAGACCGATTCGTTTCCGCGCTTGATCTCAACGCGCAAGGCGTTTGAGACCTGCCAAGAGAATGTCGCCCGGGCAACAGCGGGATCGATCGACGTGGGGTTCGCGCTGAAGGACACGATTGAAGCCTTCGGTATGCGTTTCACGGTGACGCGTATCGGCTTGCTCTCCGTTTTCACCTCGTCCTCATTGAAGGCAACGAGGCGATACGTGTAGGTGTCTTCCTTCTCCGGGGCATCAACCTTCACACTTTCAAGCGCGCCGCCCAGCACTTTCTGATCCGGCATAAGGAGCAACCGGGTGGCTCCCGTGACCTTGTAATAGACCATGAACTGCTCGCCTGGTTCCACCGTTCGCTTATCGATTCGGAAATCCGAGATAACGGCTGGCCCATCGGGAACGATCGCCGTCACCGAGATTGAAATCTCTTCGGAGTCGCTAACGCGGGTTTCACGCCACGCCAGAATCCTAAAGGTGCCGCTTTCCTTAGCGGAGAAAGTCTGAGAGCCGTCCGGCTGGCCCGCCGATACAACCTCATCTCCATTGAATGTGATCTTGACGCTCTTGGCATTCGATGTCTGCCAGGACAAGGTGAACCGGTCGCCTTCCTTCAGGGCAAGCTTATCGGCATCGGGAATGTTGAAGGCATCGACTTTGGGCGGCTTAGGCACGAACTGAAGCCAGCCAATAAACAGGACGAGGAAGACGATGAACACTGCGATGAAACCCGGGCTTAGGAGCGGGCGCTGCTCTAGTTGGGCTTGCGAGGAGCAGACCGTGCCCGGTTCCTCGGGGCTGCGGGCGCTCACCGTGAATCCATAAAGTCGCGGTCCTGCTATCGGGCGGCTATGGGCAGGCTCGGCGATGACGTCGACATCTTTTTGTTGGCCCGGGCCCACTGCGATGTGCTCCGGTTCGAACGAATAGGCCAACGCTTCATCGGGATCGCTTCCAAAGAGCTGGAGTTCCTGTTCGGAGTTGCCTAGGTTGATGACGGATGCCTGGAAAACATTCTCCCGCACCATCGGGCTATAGACACCCTTCTTTGGAAGGATCTCCATCGAGAGATGAATGAAAGGTTTGACCTGCAGGATGGCCGACAGCGTTCGCAGTTCCCCGCTCTCGAGGCTGCGGACGCGGACAGTGAACTGGTACGTCGCGGCTAGGCTTTCGCTTCCCCGGGGTGGCTGAAAGAAGACGGATTCGCTGTGAGTCGACCCGGCGGCCACGCTGAATGAAGGCGTGGGGATGGCCGTCCACTCGGGATCGAGCCCTTCCACGGAAATCTCGAACTGATCGGTTTCCGGGCCTGCGTTGGAAACTTCGATCGACAAAGGCACGCTGTCGCCGGGATCGACCGGCACGTGTTCCGCGCCTAACCGTACGCTGAAGTTCACAAACAAGATGATACCGTCGCCGTTCACTCTATCCTGGGTCCGTGACCCCGGAAGGCGACGGCCCGGTAAACTGCGGGCCAATGAAAGACTTTCGCGAGGGTCAAAAGGTGAAGATTGTGACCCGGCCGGTCACCGACGAGGACCGTAAAGCGAACCGCTATTACGAACACATGGCGGGCCTGACGGGCACGATCACCAGCGTATTCGCCGTGGACCAGATTGCCGTTAACATAGATCGGGACGCGCTCACCTCGGTTTCCAAGAGCGTCCACAAGACCTCCATCGATCGCATGCGCGAGAAGGTTGCCAATAGCGTGAGTGAGGAGCAGCGGAAGCTTCTGACCTCGGAAGAACTGAAGTTCGAAGCGAACTTCATGCTACTCGTCCGCTCCGAGGATCTGGAGCTAGTCTAATCGCCATGAGCGGTATCCGTCCGAATGTGCTCCAAATGGAGCCGTATTCGCCGGGCAAACCAATCTCTGAGGTTCGCCGCGAACTAGGCATCGACCGGATTATCAAGCTCGCGAGCAACGAGAACCCACTTGGGCCGTCTCCCCGTGCGGTGGAAGCTGTACAGCGGGCTGCTCTTTCGATGCACGCCTATCCGGACGCTGGCGCGTTCGAGCTTAAAGTCGCGATTGGGCTTCGGTACGGGATTGCGCCCGATCAAATACTCTTGGGCAACGGAAGCGATGAGCTGATTCACATGATCGGCCAGCTCTACTTGGGTTCGGCCGAGGATGAGATGATCGTCGGAGACCCGAGCTTTGTACGCTACGATGCCGCCGCCAAGCTGGCACCCTCCAGGCTCATCAAGGTCCCGTTGGATGCCGAGTATCGGCACGACCTTCCGGCTATGGCGAAGGCGGCGACGGCCAACACCAAACTCATTTTTATCGCCAATCCGAACAATCCCACCGGCACCATCGTTCGGCGGCCCGAGTTGGAAGCATTTCTGAAGGACCTTCCCGCGGAGACGACGACGGTG
>JBKJIP010000203.1:0-7746 GCA_046598515.1 Fimbriimonadaceae bacterium
CGAGCCGGACCGCGAATGGACGTCGATCGCCCTGGGAGGACCCGCATGGATGTAAGCGGCAAACGCGACGTTCTCGGACCATTCCGCGCCGCCTTAAACGGCATCGTCTACACGTTCAAGACCCAGCGCCACCTGCGCTTCCAGATGTACATCGTCCTGGTCGCGTTGCTTGTGGGCATCTTCATGAATTTCGGCCTGCGCGAAGTTCTTGTTGCACTTTTCGTGCTCAGCCTTGTACTTATCGCGGAAATGTTTAACTCCGCAATCGAGGCTACGGTCGACCTGATCGAGCCCAAGTACAACCCTCAAGCGAAATTCGCGAAGGACATCGCGGCCGGCGCCGTGCTGATCACCACCATCATCGCCCTTGTCGTGTGCGCCCTGTTGCTACTCGGCGAAGATCGTTGGGAGCAGATCAAAGTGAACCTTACGGCGGACACGCCGAGTTTGCCTTTTCTGCCCCGCTTCGGCTTTGGGCTACTGCTAGTTTTCATTATCGTCATCATTGGTAAGGGCCTTGGCAAGCGAGGCCAGGTCCTGAAGGGCGGACTCGTGAGCGGACACTCCGCCTACGGGTTCTTTTTCGCAACCGGCATCATGTTTCTCACCGACCAGGTCGTGGTTTCGGCCCTGGCCGTCCTGCTCGCCGCGATGATCGCGCAGAGCCGGTGGGAGGCGAAAATCCACAGCATCTATGAACTCATCCTCGGGGCAACCGTGGGCGTCGTCATGGGGCTGCTACTTTTCGGTTTGATGCCCAAATAGCCATGGGAAGAGATAAACGTAAGCTTAGTGAAGAAGCCTTAAAACGGATTCAACGGAATCTGGCGATGACCCTCGGATTGGGCGGGTTGACCTTTGCCCTGATCGGCCAAGTGGGATCGGTCACGTCGCAGGAACTTGCCGCCACCTTCCCCGCCATCATCGGCGGTCCTTACACGCTAGTCATCGCCATCCTCCTGCTCATGGCCCTAAAGGGCGTCTTCGGAGCGGCGGAACTTGCCGTGGCCCTCCTTCGCCCGGTCCATATCCGGCAACTAAAGGAAAAAGGCGAACCGAAGGGCGCACGACTCGAAATTCTGCTCAGTGATCAGGCGAACGTCGGGGCGGCTTGTAAGCTCGGCAAAGAACTTTCGCAGCTTCTTATCACGTTTGTGGTGCTCATGTTCGCGCCGAATCTGGCGATGCTCGGCGATCGGCTCTTCGGCTGGCCGCATGAGAACCTGGGCAACATCGTCCTCTGCGCCGCCATCTTGTGGGTTTTCCCGGTTGGGCCTCTCACGGAGATTTTTGAGCAGGCTTTTCGCGGTTATGCATTGGCCCATCCCCACGCGGCCGCTGTGAAGCTGAATGGGTTCATGACCGTCACCTCCGTTATCCTTGGCGTGCCGGCACGAGCCGCAACCTCGTTTTCGCGTTTCCTGGCCGCCCGCTTCCGGCCGAAGGGCATGGGGCCGCTGAATCAAGCCGAGGAAGAGATCAAGGTGCTGGTGGAATCCGCTCAAGAAACGGGCGAGATCGAAAAGGACGAACGCGAGCTGCTGCACTCGGTTTTCGAGTTTACGGACACGATGGCCAGAGAGGTCATGACCCCGCGCGTCGATGTCGACGCCGTTCCCCTCAACTCCGATCCCGAAGACGTCATGCGGATCATCAAGGAGACCGGCCACAGCCGAATCCCGGTTTATGAGGGCACCGATGATCAGATCATCGGCATTATCCACGCAAAGGATTTGCTGATGTCGATGGTGACGAGCGATGAGCGGTCCAGCCTCCGCGACCTCGTGCGACCGACGATTTACGTGCCGGAAAACAAGCCGTTGAACGAGCTTCTGACGGAAATGCGGGCCGCCCGCACCCAGATGGCGATCGTGAATGACGAGTACGGCGGCACCGCCGGAGTCGTCACGATCGAGGACATCGTTGAGGAACTGGTCGGTGATATCGTCGACGAATACGACGTCGAAGAGCCGGAACTGGAGGCCTCGGGCCGCGGCTGGTCGGTAGATGGCAAGATGCACATCGACGACCTGAACCGCGTTGTGGGCACGGACTTCGAGAGCGAGGAATTCGACACGGTTGGTGGGTTCGTCTTCGGCCATTTCGGCCGTCAGCCTCGAGATGGCGAGACGATCGAAGTCGACGACTATCGGTTCACGGTGACGGGCACGGACGGTCGGCGAATCGAGCGACTTCTGGTCGAACCGGTCGAAGCGGCCGTCTCCTAAAGCATTGCGCCTTCAAAATTCGTATGCTTAGGATGTGAAAGAAGTGACCGTCGGCGCCTTTGGAGCGTCATTCGACCGACTGACGCTGCCGATGGGGCTGATCGTCGACCACGTTCTCATCCAGGGCGCCCAAGCGAAGTTGATTCCCAACCCTTTCAAGATCGAACTCCAAGAGCCGGGGACGATTGAGGCCCGCGTGAGTGCCTCAAATCTCGCCGCATTCCTCAACAAGGAAGCACCGGGCGGTCTGAAAGAGTTCGCCGTGGCGATTCGGGAGGGGAAGCTCTTCGTCGGGGCCACGGCCAAGGTGATTTTCGATATTCGAGCCGAAGCCGTTTGCACCCTGCGAATCGAGGGCGGCAAGAAGCTGTTTGTGGATTTGGAATCGGTTGAGATGTTCGGCGTCGGCGCGAAAAGCTTGGTCGAGCAGCAGTTGGCGAAGATCAATCCGGTGCTGGACGCAGCGGAGTTTCCGTTGAGCGTGACTCTAACCAGGGTGGAATTGGTTGATGGTGAAGTGGTTCTCTACGGTACGGCGGAGCCGTAGTAGCTTCGCTCTTAATCTATGGGTGCCACCGGGCGTTAGCTGGATCTAGGGCGGACTCATTCATTCCTCGGTTATGGGAGGTGTGCGCCGCGAGCTCTTCGAGTGGCACCGGTCTCTAAATTGTGCCGATTGATTCCGCATGGGACCGGCCTGAAGGGCCGCGCGTGAGCAGTCGCCCTGGGAACGGGTACCGACCCGGAAATGCGTCCTGAAGGGACGCGATGCCGCCCCGCGAGGAATAGCATGAGATGCTAGTCCCAGAGAAAGGTTTCATCAAACTCGATCCCTTCCTCTTGCAGGATCTTGCGTAACTCATCCTGAAAGGAGAACTTCCGATGATGCTCCTTTGATTGATGATGTAACGTCGAATCTGCTCTACTTCCCGGATCCCAACCGAGTAGGCCGCGTACCCGCCTTGCCAAGCGAAGTCTCCAGCAGTCTTTTCCTTGATCGCTTTCGTCGAGGCAGTCTTTACTTTTTCGACAATCTGGGAGATAGTCAAAGTCCGCGTCATCCGGAACAGAATGTGGACATGGTCATCGACGCCGTTAATCTGTAGCGTTGAACAGCCGTGGTTGTTTAACGTCGCCGCGATGTAGCTCAGCATATCCTCCCGGAGTTCCTTTACAAAGAGGGGACGGCGGCCTTTCGTGCTGAAGATGAGATGGATTACAACATTCGCGAGCGACTGTGCCATGGGGCAAAGAATATCCTGAAATCTGGCCGAAGGCACTACCGCCCGGCATCGCGTCCCTTCAGGACGCATTATCCGTCGGGCCCTAATCCCAGGGCGATGCCCAGGGCTGCTCACGCTCGGCCCTTCAGGCCGGTCCCGTGCGGGAGGTTGCGGCCATCTTCCGAACAGGGCGCCTGGGCGCTACCGGGGCCGCGGCCACTCCGGCCTACAACTGCCCGCCGTCTTTCTTGGGGCGGGTCGCTTGACCTTGGGAAGCTTGTCTAGGTATTCGGCGAAAACCTTCGACGTTCCCTTCGAGATCGCCGTGAGTTGCTCGTTTTCTACCTGCTGCTCGGAAGGACCGGGACGGCCCACGGAGTAGGTGTCGGTGAACTCTTTGTTCTCAAAGATGAACTTGCCGCCTTTATCGTCCCACAGATTGCCGACGAGCTTGATCGTGGTCTCAAGCACGCCACCCGGAGGGGGCGGGCCGCCGGTGGTCTTCACGGCGCCTTCAACGGATTTGAGCTCCAGAACTTTAACGGAGGCGACATAGCGAGCCTTCCAGCGCTTGGCGATAAGTTGGTAGTTCTCTTTGCTCCAGACCTGGTGGTCAGCATAATCGAGGCCGGTTTCTTCCTTCATCACCATCGTCATTCCCGCGGACAACACGTGGATGCCCCGGTCCTCGATGGCGGTAAGAAGCCCGGCACGGCCCATCAAACTGGAGATGGTCCGGCGCGATTGAGCGACGGTTGCCGGCACGGCGACGGGCAAGACGATTGCTTTGTCGCTGGCATAGGCGCCCAAACTGGCCATGGCGATTAACGCGGTGATACTCATGATCACAGTATAGGACGCCCGAACCGGCTCACGGTTCTGGCCGACCCCTTCTCCCTAATCGGCACGAACATCCGATCAAGGAGAAGGGGAGGTCATGCCCAGTCAAAACGCGCTCCGTTATCATTCGCGGATTATGAAGTAACCCAGGTAGGCGCGAAGCGTTCCACCTTTGAACCGGAGAAGGAATCTATGTCTGTTTTTGCCGCCCTTGTTATCGCGTCCCAAGCTCAGGCTCCCGAACCCGTTCTTTGGCTACGACCGGATGGTCGAATCACGATTGCTGGCAAGGCGATCGAGCCGACGCTTTCACCGGGTACCCGAACGTTCAAGACCGTTCGCGGCGTGGTCTATGATTTCGACGGCCGCCGCTCAGGAATCAACCTGCCCGACGATCGCGCGCTTGCGCTCACGGACTCTTTTACGGTTGCGACGTGGATCTACCTGCGCAGCTATGTGAACGACGGACCCGGAGCCCAGATTCTCTTCCGTGGTGACGATCGCAGCGGCCACGATCCTTACACGCTGGTGATTCATGGCGACGGCACGATCAACTTCTCCGTGCAGAATGCGAACGATCAGGGCTTCCACATCAAGTCCGAGTTTCCTCTCCAGCAATGGGTTCATGTGCTGGCGAGTTGGGATAGTGCTACGGGCAGAATGATGATGTATATGAACGGCGAGCATGTCGCGTACGCCAAGACTTCAATCCGTCCCTTCGCCGCGCTCGACAAGGGTTGGGCCCCGGGCATCGGCATCGGCAATGTGCAGAACGAGAAGGGGATTCACAACCAGCCGATCAACGGACAGTTGAACGATCTGCGACTCATGCGCGGAGTCTGGACTCCGGACGATTTGCTCATCCGTAAGCCGGACATTCCTCCGACGCAGTAATGCAAGACCTTTCACGGAGCGCGGGGATGGATCGTGCCCCGCGTGGGCGGTAACTATGCCGCCCAGCAACTCGGCTCGCGGGTCTGAAGTTTGTCCAGGCGGTCTTTCGTCTCCAGGTATAGGAAATCCTTGTAGGCGATGGAGGAGATGAGGGTCGCCAAGACCTCTAAAGTTTCCACCTGTGCGGTCGTGATCGAGCGGGGTACCCGGTCGACGGCACATAGGGCTCCCACATTCTTTCCCATCACATGGATGGGAACACCGCAGTAAAATCGCACGCTCATTGGCCCGGTAACGAAGGGCGAGTTCCGGAATCGGTCGTCTTCCCTAGCGTCCGGAATGATGAGGGGATAGCGGGAGAGAATCGTGTGCTGGCAGAAAGAGACATCGCGGGCGGAGCCGGTTTCCTCAGTTCCCACGGAGGCTTTAAACCACTGTCTATGACCATCGATCAGGCTGATCGTGGCGATTGGAACGGCGCATATTTTAGCCGCGAGCGTGACGATACAGTCGTATTCGAACTCGGGTTGAGTGTCGAGAATCTTGAGGCTTCGAAGTACTTCGAGCCGGCTCACTTCATCATGTGAAAAATAGCCTTCCATGGTGGTCCTCCCAATAGTTTGTTTCCCTGAGATGGAAGATCCAAACCTCGTGAAAGTCCCGGATTACCCGGCGTTGTATTCTTTTGCTTCGTCGGACTCGAGATAAGCGAAGGCACGATCGAGGTCCAACGCCGGTTCCCAGAAGAATCCTTTCTCGTTCACGATCCACAGTTCGTAACCACCCCAATACGGCGGATCGAGACGAACGATGCGGAACTTGCCCACGGTCTCCATCACCTCATAGGGGATGAACAACTGCGATAGGTTCCGCGTCATCTCGGATGCGCTTGGGTAGTTGTCCGGCACACTTTTCTTACGTTCAGCCGACCAGAAAGTCCGCCGTTGCCAGCGGCAATGGAGCGGAATTGTGTCTGTCCGATGTCAAGGTTGGCGTGTACGCGAAGATTCGATGGGCGAGAAATGCCGTATGCCCATCCCGATCCTGCGCCTCGCCCCAGAGCGTGATGAAGGGATTACAGATCACCCGGTGACCGTACCGCTGATACACATCGTCGAAGCACGTCACATTCAGCAAGCCCGTCTCATCCTCGAGATCGAAGAACAGCACTCGCTTGCCGCTGGAGGTCGGCGGGAAGCGAAGACGGATGGGATTGCCCACGACGAACCCCTTTGTGCCCGGTGCTAGGGCAGAAGCTTCAGCGGAACTGAGCCCTCCCTTTGAAAGCACACGCTTTCGCTCGAACGCCATCAGATGGCAATCGACATCCATATCCAAAATCGCCCGTTCATAGATAGCTTTCTCGGTGATCGAGAAGTCGGCGATGCCTTGCGGCATTTTGGGCTCACACCAGCCCAGGTCGAGTCGCCCGGCTCGAGCCGCCATCGTCGACGCGAACTCCATCGCGCTGGGAATCGCCCACAGCATCTCGCGGCGATTTCGCCAAAGGCCATCGAGAGCGCCGCATAGGATGAGCTGCTCCAGTTCATCCCGTGGCGGTTGTACTCGGGCAACGAAATCAAAGAAGGAACTGAAGAGACCCTTTTCGCGGATGAGTTGTATCTTCTCGCGAAGTGGTTTGGAGATGCCGCCAATCTGATCCAGCCGCACACGGATTGCGCCGGATGGGAAAATGAGTTGGGGATCTTCGGGCGACTTACAATCCTCCACCCCGAACTTGTTTCCGCTCACATTCACATCCGGAGGCAACATCTTCACCCCGCGAACGCGGGCTTCGTTGGCGATCGTCGCGGGTCCGTAATAGCCCGCGGGCTGGGCATCGAGCAAAGCCGCGAAGTACTCGGCGGGATGATTTTGTTGACACCAAATCGACCGCACCGAGACCTCGGCGAAGGCGAGAGCATGTCCCTGCGCGAAGCCATAGCCTTGGAAGCCGCCGACCAGTTCAAAGACTTCTTCCGCGACGGCGTGGCTGTAACCATTGGCCACGATGCGGCTCACGACCTCATCGTGAATCGCCATCGCGTACTGCTCGCGGCGTCGTTTGTGGATCGCCTCGCGGGTGTTCTCCGCTTCGTCCGAACTGTACTTGCCGAAGGTCTGCAAGAGTTGATCGACTTGCTCTTGAAAGACGACCAAGCCATAGGTGATCCCCAAGATTCCTTCAAGATCGGGATGATTGAAGGTGTACGGCTTCCCTCTTCGGCGGGCGATCAGCTCGTTGATCTTTACCGCGCCGCCGACTCCGGGGCGGATACCCGCCTGCACGAGGCTGGCATCGGTCAGATTCTCGGTTCGAAGCCGGATGTGGGCTTGCCTCATTGCCGGGGAGGCAGATTGGGGGATGCCGATGAGAGCGCCGGAGCGCATCGCGCGGTAGGTTTCCTCATCGTCGAGAGGGACATCTTCAACATTGAAATCCACCTTCGTCCGGCGGCGGCGATGCTGGAATCCGGAGAGCACGTCGTTGCCGCGAAGGCAGAGCACATCGAACTTGTCGAAGCAGAATTTTGCGCTCCGCTTATCCCACTGGATAATCG
>JBKJIP010000103.1:0-9924 GCA_046598515.1 Fimbriimonadaceae bacterium
GCGGATGGGCGACTACTCCGCAGTCCAAATTACAAAGGATCAGCCTTCGATCTGGATTCATGCCGTGTCCGTGGGTGAAGTAATGGCGGCGGCGCCGATCCTGCGCCAGATTCGGTCTTTGATGCCGGAATATCATATCGTGCTCAGCGTAACGACGAGTTCCGGCCACCGAACGGCCAGAGAGCACGCCGTGGACCTGTTCGACAGCCTCGTGTACTTCCCGCTCGACATCCTGCGCTTCCAAATGGGGGCCCTGATGCGGGTCCGGCCCGATGTGGTCGCGATCATGGAAACCGAGCTTTGGTACAACTTCCTCTGGTGCGCCAAGCAGTTGGGTTCGGAGACGATGTTGATCAACGGCCGTATCTCCGACCGCTCCTTTCCTCGCTCCCGTAAGATCGCCTTCTTCTACCGGTCGCTCTTCAAAAATGTGGACCAGTGCTTGGTGCAGACGGAAACCGATGCCGAGAGAATCCGAGTGCTTGGGGGCCAAAACGTGGCCGTCTATGGGAATAGTAAGTTTGACCAAGCGGTGGACGGGCTCGACGCCGATATAGGTTGGTGGCGCGACTCCCTCGGCCTCGATGAGGGTGGTCCTCACCTAATCCTGACCAATACGGGCTTAAGCGACGAGCCGAGCACGTCCGATTCGCCCGAGCGGATTGAGACAGTTCACCGGCCGGTGGTCGTGGTCGGTTCAACTCGGGGCGAGTTTGAAGAACAGTTGGTCGCAGAAGCGCTGAAAGGATTGGACGTAGCCGTCGTGTGGGCCCCCCGACACATCGAGCGGGCCGACGCCGTCGGCGCGCAGATGCTCGACAGCTTCGGCTCCTGCGCCCGCCGCTCGCTCGCGGAGCGGGGGAGGTTTCTGCTTTTGGATACCTACGGCGAACTCGCGAAGGTTTATGCGGTCGCCGACGTCGTGATCATCGGCGGTGGATTCGAGGACCTCGGCGGCCAGAACCTCCTGCAGCCGTTGGCCCACGGGAAGCCCGTGATCCACGGGCCGCATATGCAGAACTTCAGGGACGTCACCGCCGCCTCCCTCGCGAGAGGCGCCTCGCGCCAATGTGCGGATGCAAGGGAAGTCCGCGCCGCCGTCATCGAGCTTCTCGACGATCCGCGCTTGTGCCAGAGAATGGGCGAAGCGGGGAAGGCGTTCGTCGCCGAAAACGAAGGGGCGAGCCGCCGTTATGCGGAAGCGATAGTTCGAGTTGTCGAGGGTGCTTAACATCCCAGAGCCACCTTCTTTAGCCTCTGAGAATCAATGATGTCCTGGTTCCCCTGCGATGCTTGTGCGCGGGGGGACCGTTGGGGAGGGGGCTTTCGGGAGCCGCCGGAGCCCGTCGCCCGGAAGAACGGTCGCATGTCGTCCGGCTTCGCCTACCTCCTCTACGACCGCCCTTCCGGGCTTAGCTGGTCGGTTTCCTCAACCCGGGGTCTCCGACCCCGGGCTACAAATCTTCGACTCCTACCGGAGTCGTTTTCGCCTCGCGGCGGCAGCTCGGGCAAGCTTCAAAGGCTGTTTTAGGCTGATCAGTTGCCACCTCCCCCAGGTGCGTGAACATCACCTAGGGGAGGTGGAAGACTCGACTCAAATCGTCGACTCCTACCGGAGTCGTTTTCGCTTCGCGGAGTACCCCTAGAACAACTGCTCGATCAAAACCTGGCTACGCGTGTCTAGCGCTTCGAAGTCCTGAACTTCGAACCGTTGCCCGTCCACGCTCTGAATGATGTAGCGCCCCGGCGACGCCTCGTGCGAGCTATCCCGCCAGTTCCGGACGAAGAACGTGCACGGCCCCCGGGAGGTCGCGCACTCGAAGGTCCACATGCCGCCATCTTGCTTCAAGCTCTTAATCTGCAGGATTTTCGGCGTGAAGTATCGGCGGTCGATCTCGCTTTCCACCAGCTTCTGGGCATCGTGGTCAAGGCCGTCCAGCGAGCGGAGCATCCCGAGTTCTTCGCCGGCGCTGTCCTGGATTGAAAAGTAGGCCTCGGTTTGGCTCATCGGGAAGGCGCGCCGGACGATCGCGTCGATCAAACACCGATCCCCCTCGATCTCCACGCGCAGCCGCGCCGCATGCTCCGGCTTGGAGAAGCGCAGAGAGCTCGGTTCCAAAAATCGAATGCCCGTGGCCATGCCCTATTGTGGCAGGGGCTTCCTTGGTGTGGTCGGGTGAGTGGTGAATGGGCGAACAGGGTGCCTTTGGTAGGTCAAGGATTCAGCAAGCGGGATCCGCCTCCGCCCGTAAGAAAATTCTAGGATATCCACGTCGCTCTCGGTTCACCTCCTCCGCCCATCACCATTCACCATTCACGTCCCAGAAACTCGCCCGAACTCAGCACCTGTCACAATTGACCCCGTGCTTTTGAATGTCGCCGGGGTGAACAAGGCCTTTGGCGTCGATATCATCCTGGAAAACATCTCTTTTCGGATCGATCGGCGCGAAAAGGTGGCGCTGGTCGGGCGCAATGGATCGGGCAAAACCACGCTGCTCAAGATCATCACGGGGGATGAGTATCCCGACTCCGGATCGGTAAACATCGCCCGCGGCGCGAAGATCGGCAAACTCCGGCAAGAAGCTCAAGTCGACCGGGGGCGAACCGTCATCGAAGAAGCCGAGTCGGCTCGATCCGAGCAGCGCGAACTGCGTGAGCGACTCGATGCACTCGAAATCAGACTCGAAAACGGCCCGACCGAAGAAGAGCTCGAAGAGTACGCCACACTCCACGAGCACTTCTTAGAGCTTGAGGGCTACCGGGCGGAGAGCGATGTTCGCACCGTGCTGCTCCAAATGGGTTTCACCCCCGACGAGTTCGACAAGCCAACATCCGCCCTTAGCGGCGGCGAGAAAACGCGTTTGGCGTTGGCCCGCCTCCTGCTGGAAGAGCCGGATCTGCTGATCTTGGATGAGCCAACGAACCACCTCGACCTCCAAGCCACCGAGTGGCTGGAAGGGTGGATTCGCAGCTATCCGGGCGCGATCCTTGTCGTTTCCCACGACCGCACGTTCCTGGAAGCCGGCTTCGATCGGTTCCTCGACCTGCGCGACCGCACGGTAAAAATCTATCCCGGCCCCTTCGCCAAGTATCTTCAAGTCCACCACGAGGAGCAACTGAGGCTCGCGGAAGTTGCCAAGCGCCAGCAGCAGCAGATCGACAAGCTAGACGAATACGTTCGGCGCTTCATGAACAGCCAGCGCACCGCCCAGGCGCGTGGCCGTTTGAAGATGATGGAGAAGCTGCAGGGCTCCAAAGTCGAGGTCTCGAAGAAGGAGCGCGGCATGAAAGCCGGCTTCGGCAACGCCCAGCGCAGCGGCGAAGTCGTGCTCGAATCGAAGGGCGTCGGAATGGCTTTCGGGGCCCAGCGCCTTTACCTGGGAGTCGACTGGACGGTACGGATCGGCGAAAGATGGGGAGTCATCGGTGAGAACGGCGCAGGGAAATCGACGCTGGTCAAAAACCTCCTCGGCATCGTGCCGCCCACCGAGGGTGAGGGCAGGATGGGAGCGAATGTGACACTGGGATACTTCGCCCAAGACGTCGTCGACCTCGACCCCAGCCAATCTCCACTCGACTATTTGGTCTATGAGTTCGACCTAAAGCCGCCCGAAGCGCGCGACCTTCTCGGTCGCTTTTTGATCTCCGGCGAAGATGTCTTCCGCCCCATCCGCACCCTCTCCGGCGGCGAGAAAAACAAGCTCGTGCTGGCCTCGCTGACAACCCTGCACCCCAATCTGCTGATCCTGGACGAGCCGACGAACCACCTGGACATGGACTCCCGCGAGGCCCTCGCCGAGGTGCTGTGCGAATACAAGGGGTCCCTGATCCTGGTTTCGCATGACCGATGGTTGCTCGAGCAAGTAACGAACCACACCCTCGACGTCACCCGCAAAGGCGTGATCCAATACCCCGGCTCGTACCTCGAGTATCGCCGTCGTAAGGACAAAGCCACTTCGGCTGCCCAAGCCACCGCCGTGGCACCCAAGGTCACCTCCAACCTGAGCCAACGCGAGCTAAGTAAAGAAATCCAGCGGCTAGCCCGGGCGGTGGAAGATCAGGAAGCCCAAATCGCCAAGACCGAAAAGGAGATCGCGAAACTGGAAGCCAAGCTGGCGGCCGGTGTTCCCGAAGACAAGCTCCTCGCCTCAACCGAACTGCACGGTTCCCTCACTGCCCGCTTGCAGGGGGAGTTCGCGGACTGGGAAGCCGACACGCTCGCCCTAGAAGATTTACGCACCCAGCAGGGGGCGTAGAGAGGTCTAGGTACTTCTCAGAGGGAGTGCGACGATGCAAACAGGTTGTTGCCTTGAGTTAAGTAGACAGAGGGCGGTGGACGTATTGTGCCGCCGTGACCAAGCTTCCAGGTTAAGCCAAAGCTGTCCGCGGGGCACGATCCCCGCGCTCCATGAAAGTTCCTAAATTTTTGAACGCAAGGCAACAGCCTCGATGCGTCGTCGCCCTCCCTCGGTATCTGGACACCCAGGTGATGGTTCCTAGCCTAGGCCCCTTGGGCGTTAGGGAACTGCCTGCCTCACGTAAACGTTCATAATACAGATGAACTCCGAAGGGGAGTAGCGGCCCGCAAGGGCGGTGAGAGTCGTCAAGACGCCGAAAGGCCGGTTCTCGCCAAAATCGCAAGACCTTCGTCGACCTATGGTCGGCGAAGGTCTTTCTGCTTTGGAGCCATCGGGAAACGTAGAAAGGAGAAAATGAGCATCTTTAAAGTCGGTGTGTTGATGGTCGCCTTGATGGCCCTGTTGGCTTGGATCGGCCATTCTTTGGGTGGCCCGGTATGGTCGATTGGTGCCTTGGTCGTCGGCCTCGTCATGAACGTCAGCGCCTATTGGTATAGCGACAAACTGGTCATCGCCATGACCCGCGCGAAGCCGGTTTCGCCGGCCCAAGCGCCGGAGCTGTACGACATGGTCGATCGCTTGGCCAAACGGGCTCAGATCCCCAATCCCACGCTTTACATGGTGGATGACCCTTCTCCCAATGCCTTCGCGACGGGCCGTGATCCCTCTCGGGGGGTCGTCGCCGTCAACTCGGGCTTGCTTAGCCTGCTCGATAAGAAGGAAGTCGAGGGCGTCATCGCCCACGAGATCGCTCACATCAAGCACCGGGACACGCTCACCATGGCGATCGTCGCCGCCTTTGCCGGTGCGGTCATGATGCTCGCTTCGATCGCCCGGTTCATGGGCTTCTTCATGGGTGGCTCGTCGGACGACGATCGACCGAACCCCATCGCGCTGCTGGCCATCGCCATTCTCGCACCTTTGGCGGCGATCCTGATTCAGGCCATGGTTTCACGGGCCCGCGAATACGAAGCGGACCGCGCCGGGGCCGAGTTTGCGGGAAGCCCGATGGGACTTGCGAATGCACTCCAAAAGCTGGAAAGCGGAGTGCAAGCGGTTCCAAATCACACTTTCACGGAGTCGAATGCGCACATGGCGATTATCAATCCGTTGCGCGCGAGCGCTATCTTCAACCTGTTCTCGACCCACCCGCCGACCAAGGAACGCGTTGCCCGTTTGCTGGCCATGCGCAACTAATAGGCCCAGACTCAGTATTCTAATTAAGCCGATGAACTGTCCCGTTTGCCTGCAGACCCAACTTGTGATGTCGGAGCGATCCGGCATCGAAATCGACTACTGCCCCTCCTGCCGAGGAGTTTGGCTTGACCGTGGCGAGCTCGATAAGATTGTCGAGCGCGCCCAAACCGCGGATACCCCCGCGGGCCGTCCGGCGTATCAGGCGCCTCAGGGCCAGCCGCACTACGAGCAACAGCATCGGGGCAACGGTCCTATTCCCCAACCGGGTCCTCCTCCCGAGAATAATCTGTATTGGGATGGTTATCGGTGGAAGCGAAAGAAAGGCTGGTTGGAAGAAATCTTCGATTAGTTCTGGTTTCCGTTGCGAACCCCCCACCCGGTTCGCGGGGCTCACCGACCTCCCCTAAGAACCGCACGAACATCGGTCCTTAGGGAGGTGTATGTTTGAGATCCGCCGGTTCGCGGTTCGCAGATTGTAGCCCGAGGTCGAAGACCTCAGGCTAGGGTCGCAAACCAGATCCAGCTTCGCAATGATTGGAAGGCTCCCTGCGCAGCACGTTGCATCCACGCACTCCCATTGCTTGTCGGTGTTGTCTCCGGTTCGCGACCCCTCTCCGAAACGCTCGAGCGAAGCAAGAGCAACGACCCCGGTAGCGTGTCGCAGATTGGTAGCCCGAGGTCGAAGACCTCGGGTTAAGGGCATACCCACCAGATCCAGCGAAGCTGGAATCCGCGCGGAGGCGTGCGTTTAGCACCCGCAGGCGGATTCTAGCTTCGCACGGACGGTGCCGAGGAGCTTCCGCTCTCGTTGGGAGGCTCTTGATAGGGCGTTCACGAATTCACTCAAAACCTAGTAATTCCGCGCAGTTTAAACAAAGGATATCAAGATAAGATTAAATGTCTTAGCATGGCTAAGTCTTTGGAGGATTGAGTGAGGATTACATTAATCTTAGGAGCCATGGCTGCCGTTGGCTTTGCGTCCGCATTTACCGGGGTTGTCCCGAATGCTTTCGCCAGCACCGAAGCGCCCGGCACATTTTCCCTAACATCGACGACGGCGGCGGGTCGCACTTATATGTTCACCATCAAGTCGACGCAGTTGACGTCGTTTGTGAACTCGAACATCAGCGGCATGACTTGGCGTCTCGGCAATACGGCAACCGCCGCATGGCCACCGGTGTCCACGAGTTTTAGTCGATTCGATGTGTGGTTCGGTGCGGGTGTCGACCCCGCCCTGATGAGCAATACGTTCGCGTCCAACTTCTCGGGACCCATGACTCAGGTTCGCGGCGGCGCCCTGTCGTTCAATCCCAATGCGTTCGGCATTGGCGGTGGCGGGACTGTTCCCAATCCGTTCGGTCCGGATCTGGACTTCAATCTTGGCAACTACACCTATACGGGAGGAGACCTCTCCATCCTGATGCGTTTTAGCGCACAGTCCGGGGCCACCAACCAGCCGGCCTTCGATGCGGTCGCCGCGTCTGACACGGCCAATGGCTGGGGAACAAATTTCGCCGGTCGTTGGGTTGGTGACCAGAACGGGCTCACCGGCGGAAACGCCAACTTCCTCGTCACCCGTTTCAACGCGACTCCGGTCCCGGAGCCGGCCTCCATGGCCGCTCTCGGTCTCGGCATTGCTGCGCTTCTGCGCCGTCGTCGCCGAAGCTGAATTCGGTTCAACCGAATGAACAAGGGCCCCTTCGCCTTCGAAGGGGCCTTTGAATTTGCTTTGGGGGCCCTCCCTGAGGGCGCGGGTTGCATTGTCCCCAGGGTTGGTGGGCAATGTTCACAATAACACCTAGTCAGGAGCTGACTGCGCGGCATGATGCATCCACGCCCTTCCTTGGGTTATTCAATGCGAAATGCTCCTGAGACGTATCCCCGATCTGAGCAAAGGGGTTAACTAGACTCGTGCCGAGACATCTCGCCTTCGGAAACGGATCGATGCTGGTCCAGATCGATCGTTTCGGAGTCATCCGAGACCTCTGCTATCCCACGATCGGCTTTCCCAATCATCTGAACGGCAACAAAATGAACCTGGGGTTCTATTGCTCCGAAGGTCTCTCTTGGATCAACGACGGTACATGGGCCACATCGATCCTCTCCGGAGAAAAGACCCCGACCGGGCATACCAAGTTGACCAAGCCGGGCTGGAGTGTCGAGATCGAAGACGCAATGGATGCGGGGCGAGCGGTTCACAGGCGTCGGATCACCATCCACCAGGCTCCAGCCGGAGCAAAACTCTATGCAACGTCGCACTTCGATCTCCACGAGTCGGACATCGGAAACACCGTCTACTTCGCCCCCAATGGCCCCATCCCGGCCGAGCCGGGCGATGCCGGGATGGTCCACTACAAAGGGCATCTCTGGATCTACGTCGCCCTCCCCGGTGCCACGGAGTACGCTTGCGGGCACATCGGATTCGGCGGCTTTGAAGGGACTCCTCGGGACGCCGAGGATGGCCACTTGAGCCAAAACGCTATCGCGCAGGGTTCCGTCGATGCCACGCAAGGACGGCTTATCGCGACCGGTGATGTGATCGACATGACGATCATGTGTGCCCACGCTCGCGACCAACTGCGCGAGACCGAGTTTCTGCCGCAGGCGTATCCTCCGGTGCCCGAAAAGATCCGCCGTAGCCTGGGCATCATTATGAGCAAAGTCGATCTCGACGGCGCGATTATCGCGGCGAACGATTCGGACATCATGCAGACCAATCGGGCCAACTACGGCTACTGTTGGATGCGCGATGGTGCGCTCGTAGCGTCCGTCCTGGGCCGGCTGGGGATCCAGGAGCGAGTCGACGCCTTTCTCGGATTCTGCGATCGGTGCTACGAGCCAGACCTCGGATTTTTCCTTCAGAAGTACCGATCGGATGCGACGGTCGGCGCGTCTTGGCACCCTTGGACCAAGGGCATCCCCTTTCAAGAGGATGAAACGGCGTCCGCCTTGAGTCTGGCCTGCGGGCAAAGCTATCCTCCCGACTTCGCCGCCCCGGCCTTGGCTGCGATTCTGAAGCATATCGATCCCGCGACGGGGCTCCCATTGCCAAGCTTTGATTTGTGGGAAGAAAGATTCGGGGTTCATACGTACACGACGGCCACCGTGATTCGCGCTCTGCGCGATGCGGCGGCGGTTATGCCGAACGAGCGAAGCCAATGCTTGGAAGCCGCGGATCGGATGACGCAGGCCCTGCGCCGCCACCTCTTCGATCAGCAACGTGGTGTGTTCTACCGACGGCTGGATGAGAAGGGCGAGCCCGATGGCTGCGTCGACGCCTCGTCGCTCTTCGTGGTCCTTCTCGGCATCCTCGAACCCGACGACCCCCTCGCGATCGCGAATCTTCGGGCAGTGGAGAAGGAGCTCTGGATCGAAACGCCGATCGGAGGCTTGGCCCGGTATGACGACGATTACTACTTCCGTCGGGACTTCCACCTGCCGGGCAATCCTTGGATCATCACCACCCTGTGGCTCGCCCGCTCTTGTTTCTTGGCGGGGAATGAAGGGAGAGCACGCGAGTTACTCGAGTGGACGGAGCGGCAAATGACCCCGTCCGGGATTCTCCCCGAGCAGATCGATCCCCACACCGGCGAGCACCTCAGCGTGTCCCCCCTCACGTGGTCGCACGCGGAGTACATCGAGACGGTCATGCTGTTGTCGTAAGGAGCGCCGGCCTCGTGGCGCCCTCGAGCCGCCCGAAGATTGAGTCGCACCTCCTACGGGCTATCGCCCTTGTCGTATGCGGCTCAATCTTCGGGCTTTTTGGTGGGCGATCTAAACCCAGGCCAGCGCGGCCCTCGGGCCTGGCTTGGCCTGGGCTATAACATCACGCGCCTTCAGCGCGAGGAGGATCGCGATGCGATCCTTGGACCGTGGATTTTCTCCTTGGCCGCACCCGCACGCAGGTATCCACCGAGTACGAGTGTTAAATCCATGCGCTCTCGGCCAAGATGGAGGGTGATTAGATTTTGAACTTTCATGGAGCGCGCGGATGGATCGTGCCGCGCGTGGGCACTAGTCGTCGACCAGCCAGATTCATCATGGCTGCTTGAGGAGGACTACAAGGCTCAGCCGTCAGTGGCATTTCGAAACGATCGAGCCAGGTCCAAATTTCTTTGAAGACCTGTCGCGAGCCGTCCGCGACGAGGCTCGCCCTCCCGGCTTGGACACAATGCAAAAGCTTCGATTCATCCCCGCCCTCCCTTGAATCTTGGCTTGACGGAGGTTGTATTCATGCGCCCCGCGGGGCACGATCGAGGCTGTTGCGTGGTGTTGCCTTTTCAGGCTGTGAAATCATGAGCGGGGTCGACACCGTTCGGTTAGCGGCAGAATTGTCGACGTTGGAACCGAATTAGGCGAAAAACAAGTG
>JBKJIP010000214.1:0-15043 GCA_046598515.1 Fimbriimonadaceae bacterium
TCCAAGAGTATCCCCGCTTAGGAGGAGACCGGACTAGCGGAATCCGAACCAATCCAGCCAGGTCGGCGCATTCTCAACCCGAGCGAAGACAAGCTTGACCCTCCGGATCTCATCGAGCGGCGCCAAGCTCCAAATGCCTTGCGCTTCATCCGCGCCCTTCAGCGGATCGCATAGCGATCCCCCGCCGCGCTGAAGGCGCGTGATGTTATAGCCCAGGCCAAGCTGGCCCCGAGGGCCGCGCGGGCCTGGGTGAGATCGCCCATCCTCAAAGCCCGAAGATTGAGCCGCAAGCGACGAGGGCGTTAGCCCGAAGGAGTTGCGACTCAATCTTCGGGCGACAGCGGGACACACAAGGAAAGGCGGTTACGCGTGTTCGAACGTCGAAACGACACGCCGGTGAACAATACCCAGGCGCGTCGCGGCATCTCGCAGGGCGGAGAGGTGAATGTCCAGGTTCTCCCGCTCTTTCGAAGACAACCTTCGACGCGGGCCCATGATGTGATCAGTCTGGCACCGGATCAAGTAGGTCTCCGCAGCCGACGCATTGCCAGTGAGCATCAGAGCCTCGTGATAGATGTCCGAGCGGTGTCGAATCCGGTAGCCATACATCACCCAGTTCCCCACCAAGTAGCCCAGGAACATCATCACAAACAGGGTAAAGACGCCAAAATAGAACCGGTGGATGAAGTAAGCCTTGCCGATCAGCAAGCTCGCGATGCCGACGCCGGTGAACAGAATGAACGGGGCGGCGGAGTAGGCCAGTCCGTCGTAGTTTGGCCGAATTCTCTTGGCGAAAGATAGAGCCAAGCCAAAGTCCAGTTCGCCTTCCGTCAACTCATCAAGCGCCCGTTCCGTCACCCGGATCAGGTTCCCGGCGTACCGAACCGAGAGCGGGTCGCGCCAATTGCCTTTGACCACGCGAACCTTGGGCGGATCGGTGTCTAGGCGCGCGGACAGGCGAGCAACTTTATGGATCAGGGTCTGTTCGGTGATCACCTGATATTTTATCGGCGAATGTGTAACGTACAAACACTAAAATTTCTCGAAGCTGGTAGCAGTACCGGTTAGAGGATTGCTTTTGGAATGCCAAATATATATCCCGTATGGGACGGGATGAAGAACTGTTCCTGGTCATGAGCCAAGAAGAGGCGTGGGAGATTATGTCCCGCTGCCTCAACTCACCTGACCCGGACAACGAAGTGAGCAAAGGAGTGCTCCGGAAGTTGGCTCGCATTTTACAGTGCGCGCAATTGGAAGCGGCTGTACCAGCCGCCTAAGCAAGGATTCTCGAGAGCACATACGACAAATGCTGAGGGGCGACGCCACGGATGGCGTCGCCCCTTTTCGCTTTCCCACTTAGCGATGCTAGCCGCCGCCACCGAAGAATCGCTGAACGATTCCCTCCGTGATGAACTCGATGAAGATGTAGTACATCCGGTCGATGAGGAGCGTGAAGCGCATCATAACCGTCGAGCCAAAGATCGCGCCGAAGCCGATCATCAGAAGGTAGCGGCCCAGCTTCGTCGCCCCCATCATGAACTTGCTTTTGAAGTTGATGCTGAAGATGAAGTAGCTGAGAACCGCAAGGACAGTAATCAGGGCGATCAAATTAATGATCGCCTGAGACCCGTAAACGTTCGCGTTCACGGCGTCGATCTGCTCCTTGGTCATGCCGGCTGTGACCGGTCGGAAGAAGCCCTCGTTCGGAATGATCGGCTTCATCGTCGCTTCCATTTGCGGGAAGTAACGGTTCGACCAAGCTTGGAACTGCTGGCCCGACCAGAGCCCGATGATGATGCCGATCGGAACTCGGCTCATCCACGCGTGCTTCCGGCTGAAGACCATGTAGCCCATGAATCCGATTGGCAGAAGAATCGCCCAGAGGTAGTAACCCCGGCTCTCGATCGTGCCCGTGTCGGACATGCGGCCGACCATCAGGTCGTACCAGTTCTCCTTCAGAGTCTCGCTCCAGAGAGCGACCATCATCCACCCGGCCGCAAGGCCGAGGAACATGTGCTCGAAGAACCGATAGAACTTGTTCTCACGGTAAAGAACGCTGTAGAGACCGACCGTCCCCAGAACGCCCACCATAAGTTTTGCGAGATCGTAGTTCTCGTTGTTCATTTACTTGCCCTTCCTTGTGAGCAGCACGCCAACGTTGCCGATGATGACGGCAATGATGAGCAGGAAGATCGCGAAGTGAAGGGGAACGATGAACTTCGTTCCACGATCGAAGTTCACGTTCTCCTTGCCCGGATACTTCTCGGCCATCAACGTTTCCATGTCGTAGGCGCCCTTCAGTCCAACTGAGAGACCAACTAGCTGGCGGGAGTCATAGTAGTTGCCGGTTTCCGGCCCCATAACGCCGGTGACCATGCCGCCCATCCTCACGCGGTCGCTGATTCGCTCGATGGCGACAGTGATCGACTGCGTGCCGGTGACGACGAGGTACATGCCGAGGTCTTCGACCTTGTTAATGTCCTTCAGAACCGGCGAGTTGAAGACGGGTTGGAGGCCCTGGCCCGTCGCGGAATCTCGCTTCGCGCCGAACGCGTCGCGGATGTTCGCTCGAATGGCTTGACCGAGGCCCTCACCATTCGGGAAGTAACCGAGTTCGACCCAGTCTTCCCACTTCTTGTATTCTCGCTGGCCGTTCTTGATGCGCTCCTGGTTGATTCTAAGAATGTAAGTCTTAGCAACCAGGGGTGCCTGCGGGTCGGCAACTGAACAAACCGCGAACTTGATGTTCTGGCGCATCAGGATTCGTAGGAGAGCTTCGAACTGGCTACCGGACTCTCCCTTCGTCGATTCCGTCCAGTCGGACTGAATGATGACGGTTGAGCCTTCCGGCAAAGTGGTCAGAGCGGCAAACAAGTCCTTGGCTCCGGGCTTGGGCAGGTTCGGCAGCGGGATCTTAATGAACAGCGGGATAGCGCAGAACACAATGATCAGGGCGTAAAGAACCTGCTTAGGAATGCTCAGCATCTTTTCGCCGAGCGATTTGGATTTTGTTTCGACTTGTGCCATTAGCTTGATGCGCCTCCCTTATCAAGGCTCAGCCACAGGCGAATGCCCATTGCGAGAGCGCCGACACCGATTCCGAAGTCGATCGCACGGATACTGGGCCGCTGGAAGGCGGCTTCGATGAATCCGGCGATTTCGCTGATTCTAAGGTTGTTCACCAGTGAGGTTCCGTCCTTGGCGCCGATCATGTCCACAAAGCCGTTCGAAGCTACATCAACGACGGCAAGAAGGCTGAGCATCATGATGAGCGCCGCACTGAGGAGGATCGTGGCTTCCACGGAGCGGATTCGGAAGGCTCGGTAGGCCGCCGAGATGATGTAGAACGCGATGACGGAGAACATCGCCGCGTCCATCTTCTGGAGCATTCCGTCAAAGACGAAATCACGAGCGTAGATCGCGTTGTTCCAGTTCTCGCGGAGATTGAGGTCCACCTTGTTCGCGCCGACGGCCAGCGGCGAGAACTTCTCAGTCCACCAAGCCCAGTAGCCGACGAAGACCATCACGGCCATCGAGACCAGCAAGACGAGGCTGTACGCCCAGTCCTTTTGCTTTTTGAAGACCTTGCCTCCATGGATACGGAGCAAGGAGAAGGCACCGAGACCGAGCAGGAAGGCTGTGATCGTGCTGGCGAGGTTGTTGATCCGACCAACGCCATCCTGCAGCCAGAACGCGACCGCTTCAACCGACCCGTTCGGCAAGGTGTCGGGCACTCGGCCTTGAGCCTTGGGCCAGAGCCAAACCAGGACATAGAAGAGGCCGGAGATGAAGGTGACGAAGGCCACGACCATCTTGCGCATCCGGGGTGGAGCGGACATCAGAGCGAAGACCGCGCCGAATCCGACCGCGAGGACGATGAAGATTCTGAGATAGAGGCCGCCGGTACCGGGAGCCGCGTTGAAGGCGGTCTCTTGAGTGATCTGAGCAAATGTGAGATTCATTACGCGCCACCTCCCTCAGCCGGCGGTGCCGGTTCCGGTTTCTTAGCGTCCGGATCGGGCTGACGAGGAATGATGTTCGACGGCGGCACAGCGGGGCTGAAGATGCGCCCGAAGACCGTCTCCGAATCCTTGTACTTCCGCGCCTCGCCGGTGATCGGCTTCCACGTTCCATCGGGCTGGAGCTCTTCGGTGGTCATCTGGCGACGCTGCACTGAGTTGAACAGCGTGCCCGTGATCAAGAAGCCCGCGATCAGAATCTTCGACCAGTCTTGGCCGATCAAGCTTCCAACGAGAACCGGTTGCCGTGTCAAGTACGCGCTGGCCGCATAGAACTCTTCGCCGATGAGAACGTAGTCGCAGGCCGCGATGAAGAACGGCGTCTGCGTGATCTGCGTCGAGCTGGCGACTTGGATGGCGCCGACGCTGTTCGCCGTTTCCGCAAAGATCAGCGACTCCGCGAAGAACTCGCCCATGAAGAAGCAAGCCGCGGTCTGTTCGCGCAAGATGATGCCCGAGACCGATGCCGCGAAGGCGAACTGGCGGTCAGAAAGGAAGCGGACCGAGTCGGGATCATATCGCTCGGGCACGCCTTCCGATTGGTAGACGTCACGTATGATCTCCTGGGCAACGGTGAAGACGGCGGGTTCGCCGCAACACAGTCGAATCGGGTTCGCAAACCTCGCTGCCGTCCTCGTGACGTAGGCGAAAATGTTGAGAGCCTGAACGGAAATGGCGTTAAGGGCACCGAGACCCGGAACCATCAGAACCGGCTTGCCCATCTCAGTAGCGCGACCGATGGCTTCATCGATAGCGTTGAGACCGGCAATACGGCGGATGAATAGGTCTTTTTTCTGACCAGCCCGTGCGATGTTGAACAGGACAAAGCCCGCCACCAGCAGCACGAACAGCATCAAAACGTAGCCCCCGCCAAAGTATTGAGTGCCCACTACAGGTTCAACTGGTGGGCCTTCTGCTTGCGCGAAGAGATTTAGCATTAGTCCTCGGAATCCTCCCTGTCCGGCTCCTCGAGTTTAGCGATCAATCGATCGACATTTTCACTCTTGGCGAGCAGCCGGGAGTAATCGTTTACGTTATCAAAACCTAAGAACGGCACGAGAAAGGGTGCCATGCCGGCGGCGGCATTCGCCGCCACGAGATTGAGCGGGCGATGCATTTCAATAGCCAGGATAGCGGGCACTTGCATCTTGCGCTTCTTAATCTCGGTCGCCGCTTTGTTGAGGAGCGCGTCCGTTTCCTCCGGAGTCAGTTCGTCTTTCCAGAAGTCAAACATCTTTTCCTCCTAGCTTCCGAACCGCTTCCAGAACCTGAGCCTCGTTGTTCTCGAAAATCAGAAACACTCCTCGAAACGATTCCAACCGGGAATCCGCCGACGTAAGCGGGGAGAGCTTGACTCCTCGATCCGTGACGTCGGCGCGTTTTACCTCACTCCATTCGATTGCCGTTACACTGAGTCCGCAGCGCCTCGAAGCTTTCGTTCCATCGAGCGCAAAATGCACGGGCATCCAGAAATCAGCCGTGCCCCCCGCGATCATGCCGATGCCAAGTATCGCGCCCAAGGCGCTTTGAAGCAGCCATAGGCCCAAGGCGGCGGCAATGAATGCGGCGGCAGCGACGATCATCAGTTTCCTCGGTTCCCTTTGCCAAAGACGGACAGACCAGCTCAGGGTTTGCGCCTCTTTACTTCCATCCATCGAAAAGGCCGCTTACAGACTCATTCATATTGATGCGCCGAATCGCTTCGCCGATCAAACGCGCCGATTCCAGCACGGTCAGCTTAGGCACCATCTTGTCCCGCGCGATTGGAATCGTGTCGAGGCAGATGATGCGGCTGATGACGCTGTCCTGCATCCGATGCAGAGCAGTACCGCTGAAAACGGGATGGGTGCAGGTGGCGATAACCTCTCGGGCTCCGCGTTGCATCAGCGCCTCCGCGCCGCCAACGATGGAGCCGCCGGTGTCGATCATATCGTCGATGATCACGCAGACCTTGTCTTGAAACTCACCAATGACTTCGACAATCTCGACCTTGTTCGGCTCGGGACGTCGCTTGGCGATGAGAACGAAGGGGCAGCCGAGCATTTCGGCCAGAGCCTTGGCGCGGCCGACGGATCCGACATCGGGCGAGACAACGACCACGTCGTCTCGCTCGCGGAATCCTTCTTGAATCAGATAGTCACCAATGATCGGACCGCCGTAAAGATGGTCGACCGGGCAGTTGAAGAAGCCTTGGATCTGCTCAGCGTGGAGATCGACGGTGAGCACTCGGTCCGCGCCGGCCATGGTGATCATGTCCGCGATAAGACGGGCCGTAATCGGCTCCCGGGGACGGGTCTTCTTGTCCTGGCGCGCGTAGCCGTAGTAGGGCATGACCACGGTGATGCTCGAAGCGGAAGCGCGACGGAACGCATCCAGCATGATCATCAGCTCCATCAGGTTGTCGTTCGTGGGCGAGCAAGTTGGCTGAACGATAAAAACGTTATTGCCGCGGGCGCTCTCTTCAATCTTCACCCGGATCTCGCCATCGGCGAATCGGGTCATCGTCATCTCGCCGACCTGGATACCCAGATACTTAGCGATCTTTTGCGCGAGCTCGGGGTTTGCATTCCCGGCGAACAGCTTCAAATCTACTTGTCCCCCTCTCATTCCATCACCCCGTCTTTCTCCGCTTGCTTCCTGATTCTCCAAGAACGTGCCCATTCTTCCTTCTCCTCCTGACGCGCCCTCCCCAGGGCCAAGGCTTCGGGGCTTACGGAACGCGTGATCACGCTTCCGGCCGCCACGATCGCACCGTCTCCGATGGTGACGGGTGCCACCAGCGTCGAGTTCGATCCCACGAAAACACCCTGACCAATCTCGGTTCGGTGCTTCAGAAAACCGTCATAGTTGCAGAAGATCGTGCCGGCCCCGATATTGGTGCCCGCCCCGACCTCTCCATCGCCTATATAGGATAAATGGCCGGCGGAGACTTTCGGACCAAGCTTGGCATTTTTTACTTCCACAAAGTTGCCGATTTTGACTTGTTCTGCTAGGTCCGATCCTGGCCTTAGGTTCGCGAAGGGACCGCAACGGCTCCCTTTCGCCATCTTCGCGCGTTCGAGGTGACTCATCAGGACGGTCACTTCGGCTCCTATCACGGAGTCTTTGATCTTGGTATTCGGCCCGATTACGCATCCGGGGCCGATCGTCGTCTTGCCCTCGATGATCGTGTTGGGCTCGAGCATGGTGTCGACCCCGATCTCGACATCAGCTTCGACATAGGTCGTGTCGGGGTCGATGATGGTCACCCCGTTCATGGCGTGCTTCTTTAGAATCTGATCACGCAGGAGCTTCGCGCATTGTGATAGCTGCCAGCGATCGTTCACGCCAAGCAGGATGTTCGCATCGCGCGGATCGTAGGCAACGACCTTGCCGCCTCGCTCGCGGATCATGGCGAGCACATCAGTCAGATAGTATTCACCCTGAGCGTTCGTGTTCGAAAGCGTCGGCAGAATCTCCAGAAGCGTCGGGATGTGGAAGCAATAGATGCCGGAGTTGACCGTCGTCAGATCCCGGCGCTGCTCTTCGGTGCAGTCTTTGTGCTCAACGATTCGGCGCGGGCCCTCGGCATCGAAAAGGACGCGGCCATATCCCTGAGGATCGGCCAGGACGGCGACGGCTACTACGCATTGGGCTTCGCTGGTCGCGCACTCGTCGGCAAGGGCTTTGAATACGCCAGCCGAAATGAGCGGCGTGTCTCCAGGGGCGACGATGACGTAACCATCTTTGCCACGGAGGTGCTCTTCGGTCATCAGGGCCGCATGCCCGGTCCCCTTCTGTTCGCGCTGCCAAGCGAAATCGTATCCTTCGCCCAAGGTCTCGATCATCAGATCGCCACCATGGCCAACCACGACGACGGGCCGTTCCACCCCCGCCAACTTCAGTTCGCGCCCGATCTGTTCGACCATAGGCACGCCACAGACCCTGTGGAGGCCCTTAGGCAATTCCGATTTCATACGGGTGCCTTTTCCGGCGGCGAGAATGATTCCGGCGAGTCTCATGGACGGGCCATGATTGTACTCGCCGGACAACACTCCTTTAACGCAAGATGCGAGCGGATTACCTCGAATGTGAGGCATTTATCCACATTCAGGGGCACATTCTCCGCTACCGCACAACCGAGAACGTCACCGTCTTCGTCACCAGCCCCAGCCTCGCCGAAATGGTCCGCGTCGTGTTCGAAGCCACCGGCTTCGTCAAGACCGCAAAATCCGCCGTCCACGAGCCCGATGCGATGAGAACGGTCTGGGGAAGATCGACGTCGACGTTGTTCACGAACAGACTGACCCGGATCCCATCGAGAGGGGCAAGATTGTTGAGCTTCACTGTTCCTGTCGCCGCGTTGCCGCCGATGACAGTCGTGGGCGAAATCAACACGGAGTCCAGCGGATTTCGGATGACCTTAACCGTCTTCGTCGCCGTCCCCCCTCCTACGCTCGCTGTAATCGTCACCGTCTTGTCCGTCGTGACGACCACCGTCGGGCCCAGGAAGGACTGGAATGTTTGGCCCTTTTTCACCGTCACTGATGCCGGCACAGTCATCGGTCCATTCGCCGGTGAAACGGAGAGGGCGACGGCAAGATCATAGGGAGTCGTCTTGTTGAGATTCACCCCGCCACTGTAAGGGGCACCACCGACCACATGCCCGAAGCCGTCCATCGTCGTCATACGCGGCATCGCGGCGATTTCGAACACCAACGTCTTCGTCACTTGTCCGAGTTTCGCCGACAGCGTTACGGACTTCGCCGTCGTCGAGCGTTCGGAACCGATCAGGAACGCCGTTTCGTTGCCGCTGATAGGCACAGAGTTCGGCACGGTGAGAATAGGATCGGTCGTGTTCAGATTGATATTCGCGGTGCGAGCGCCGGTGAGCCGAATAATGCCAACGGTCGACTCGCCGGAAATGAACGAAGTCCTGAGGGCCAACAGTTCCTTCAAGCCACCAGGCTTGAGCGCAAACGATCGCGTGTTGGAAAGCGACTCGACCTTCACTGTGACTGCAATGTTGAACTGAGCACTCACGGGCAGTGTCTTGAGCGCGTATGACTTGGAGGTGCCGCCGAGAGGGCCGATAGGAGTCCCGGCCGGCGATGTCACGGCCGACGAGTTATCGGAAACCTCGAAAATCAAATCAGCATCGGGCTTGAAGTTGAAAACCACCTGCCCTTGAACCGAATCGCCTCCAAAGGCATCCACGGGTAGTGTATGGTCGTTGAGCTTGAGTTGGCGAACGGTAATCGTCCCGACGCTGCTGATACCGTCGCGGGTTGCCCGATACTTGAACGTATCCAAACCAACGAAGGTTTGTCCGGGCGTGTAGACGAAGCTGCCATTCGCATTCAGGACAACGGAGCCCTTGGTGGGGTTTTGGAAGATATCGAATGTGGCTCCGAAGACGCCGCCGTCATTGCGCAGAAATCCGGGGGCCGGGACCGTGATTGTGCCGTTCACGATTGGCCGCACGAACGTATCGTCGGCAGTAACTGGCCTCTGCCGAAGCTTCAGCACTGTCGTGTTGATGGCGAGGGTGATCTGGTCTTTGTTGTCGACATCAATCTCCGTCGCGGGTGCGGTAAGGGCAAAATTTGCCGTGGCGGGAGATCGGAAGAGCCGCCGATTTGCGCCGGCCGTTGCGGCTTGAACCTGGTCGCCAAGGTCCACCGCGACGGTGGTGCCGACGTCGGCAGATTGAAGTAAAGCCTTAGAACTGGCGAGATCCGCTTCAATAAGCTCAAAGCCGAATCCTCCATTGAACCAACTCAAGCATGAAGCGTGGCGCGTTGCCGCGATTCCGGTCCAGATTTGGCCGCCAGGGGCAACAAACGACCCGAAGAAATGACCCTTGGCGAGATTGCCGTTCGTCGCTTCCAGAATCTCCATTCCGCCGAACGAGTTGGCTTGGTTATCCGCCCCATCGAACGTGAAACCGATGCGGCCATCGGATAGGACGGCGAGCCCTCGGGCGAAGCCAGAGAAGTTGGCCACAGTAGTTTGTGTTCGATTGAAAACGATGGCGCCATCCGTTCCGGACAATCGAAGAACGCTGGGTTTGTTCGCGTCGAGGGTGGTAGCCAAGAACGGAGCGCCCGCGGCGTTGGCGACGATCTGGATTGGAAAATCGTTAACGCTCCCTCCAATCTGCTTCTTCCAAACCTCCGCACCCGTCGCCGGGTTCAGTCGCCGGGCGAGCACATCGTTATTTGTCGCGCTGACGCGGATATTGGTGAGTTGATAAAGGAGAACGCTATTGCCGACTTTGGCGACGGCGAGATCAGAAATCGCGTCGTTCTTGTCTCCGCAGTCGAAGTTGCTGATCCAGCGCACCGAGCCGTCCGTTCGGCGCAGAGAGGTCACCATCGCGAACTTGTCCGTAGTTCCGAAGACGGAGCCGACATAGATGTCTTGGTTCGCGTCGAGCAAGATGCGCGTCACCTTCGTGCTCGGGGTGTCGGGAATGACGGTCGACCAGACCGGGGCCCCGAACTCATCTAGCTTCTGAACGAAAAGCTGCCCCCCCTGAATTCCCGCCGCGTATGTGTTCCGAACACCATCGCTGGTGACCCGGAGGTAGGTCACGGTCGGATCGTTTGTGGAGAACAGAACCTCGTAAGGCTGTGCTTTCGCCACCATGGGAAGTAGGGTCATGGAAAGAAGAAAAGCAACGCGCCCTCGCATAAGCCTCATAGTAAGGCAGAACACGACAGCGCGTCAAGGGTTTCTGCAATATTCCCATATCGCGGATACGACCGGGCATCCGCGACCCACAATTGGCTCCGCTTACGATACAGAGCATGCAACCAAAGTGCGCGAGCGAAGCAAAGCGCGACGACCCCGATAGCGGGTCGCGGAAAGTAGCCGGAGGTCGAAGACCTCCGGATCGGGTCGCCAACCATCCAAGCCCGAAGGGCGCGCCGCAGACGACGGAGGCGATAGCCGGAGGAGATGCGACGCGGCCTTCGGGCGAGGCGGGGCAGGTGGAACGTCGCGGGACGGGCATCCTGCCCTAAACGCCGCAAAGATGAACCCGAATCCCCATCCCCGCAAACATCGCCGCCTTTGCCGCGAGCGCCTTGTCGGCATCTTCCACTGACGGCGCATAAGCGACTTGGATATGGTTCGCCTTATGGCGCGCCATCAACTGATCGCGCGAAACGCCGTGGAGGACGGCATGCATGATGGGCCATTGGGGTGTACTGAGCTGCCATCTTCGCTCGGTTTCCTCCGCTGGCAGTTGAACGGCGGTTGCCCGGCCCAGATCGGCATGAAGACCGTCCTGGAGGACATAAACGCGAGACCAAACGATCTCGCCGGGCTTTGAGATTCCCTTCACAGTGCCGCCGCCGAGGCGGAAATACATGGGGGGCTGGCGCTCGCTGGACGTGCCCGCATAGCCGCCGATGAAGTGGGAGGGCGGCGCGGCGCCGGAGATAAGGAAGACCCAGACGTATTGGCCATCGAACTCCTCGCCCCAACGGATATCGTGCAGCGTCGTCGCCGGGTCGAAGCCCATGGCCGTCCAAATCCGGTTCGTGACCAAGGCATCGACCGCGCATCCCTCGTCGACTTCATTGAAGTGGGGAACAGCCTGACCTTCGAACAAAACTCGCTCGCAGTCGCGGGACCACACGGGCGGACGCTCGACGTTATTGAGAATGCCCTCGGCGAGGTCCGAGGCCGGAGCCATATCCTTCAAGCCTTGCTGATACTGGATGCCGATAGCCGCGCACCCGAAATCGTCGGCGATTCGAACCGCAGCGATGTACATCTTGAGCTGCTCGAGGACCTGGTTTTCTGTCAGGTCGGTGGCCTCATCGGTGCCAAGAACGAACTTCATCCCCTGCCCTTGCAGCCATTGATAGGCATCCCAAGCTTCTGCATCAGACACGTTCCGCATCTCGGCGACCAAGGCCGATTGCGACAGTCGCTCTTTGTACAGCCCCGTCGGATTGAGCATCTCATCTTCGATGATCGCGTTGTACATGCCCATGCAGCCTTCGTCGAAGACGCCGAGGATGGCCTTATCCCGCTTCAATTCGGCGGCCAGCGCCTCGCCAAGCTCTCTCTCCTCCAGCCAGGCGGAGGCGGGTTCGAAGTCGCGAACATGAGAGAGATCGTGCCGGATCGATCCCGTGTCGATCCACTCTTTCAGCTTCGCCCGGAATCCTTCCTCCGCGAAATCCTCACCCCAGATCACGCTGTGCTCCTTCCCCATCTTGGCGAGCCCACCGACCATGTTCAGCGTGCCCACGAGTCCCGGCCAAGTCGCGCTCCAGTTCGTGGCGAGGAGGATCGGCCCGCGATGGTCGCGCAGGCCGGCGAGGACGTGGTGGCTGTACTGCCAGACCGCTTCCGCCACGACGAGCGGTGCCTCCGGAGGAATGTTCTTGAACACCTCCATCCCCATCTTCTGGCTAGATATGAAGCCGTGCTGCTCGACTTCGTCGTAAGCATGAGCCCGAATGACATTCCACCCATGCGCCGCGAACGCATCCCCCAAATCTCCCTCCATCTGCGCCTGCGCCGCCCAGCAAGTCTGATTCGCGGAGAGCCGCAGGTCCCCGCTCGCGACGAGATAGACGGTGTTTGGAGCGGCTTCGAGAATGGGGCGGGAGGTGGGTAGTCGGTAGCTCATATAGTCGAACCTGATGTTACCGCTGGAGCATTCCCTTCTCCAGACGCCATACTCACTTCGAGTGACTTAAAGGTGAACGGTCTTGTCAAATCGTTGATGGTGTCAGCGGCAATGATTTTGTTGATGGCGGCCCTATGTTTAGGCCCGATTCACCGCTCGCATGAAGACTCAAAGAAGTTAATCTGCATCAGCAATCTCAGACAGATTGGTTCAGCGATGCAACTCTATTTGGTTGACTCCGATGGCCGCTTTCCGCATCGAGGATGGCAACCGGAGTTGATGCCATACACTCGAAACTCGGACCTTTACACGTGTCCCAAAATTCCATCCCGACGGCAGAGCCAAGGATACGCGATGAACGTATCTCTGATGGGCGTGGTCGCCACGCAGATTGCCGCACCGGAACTCGAGCCGCTGTTCTTTGAAACTGACGCTTTGGGGATCGATGTGCTCGCGAACTATGCAGCTCGTAGTCGGACAAGGCATGGACCGGGGACTGCAGGTGTGCGGGTAAGTGGCTTGGCTTACTTCGAAAAGGCTAAGTGAGCGATCCATATTTCTGGCGTACCATAAGGGAAGGATGGAGTCAAATCGAACTCCCGTTTTCGCGATCGTATTTGTCATTTTCGCTTTTGGCACAGGTGTCCTTCTCGTCAAGCCTATGTTTTATGAGTGGGGCACCCCGGCCACCGTCCATAAAGCTTGCATGTCGCGCCTGAAACAGAACGTGACGATGATGCAGGTCTACCTGGTCGACTTCGACGACCGCTTCCCCGCTTCCGCTTGGGCGGACCCGATGCTTCCCTACATCAAACAGGAAGAGATCATGCAGTGTCCGTTGGTAGTCCAGAACGGAAAGAAGTGGGGCTATGCGATGAACCTGGAAGTTATGGGGAAAGAGTCCAAGACACTCTCGAACCCCACCGTTCTCTTCTTCGAGACGGACGCCCTCGGCCGCGGCGTCATCGCGAACCTGGCCTCACAATCGCGTGACCGGCACAAGAAGACCGGTTCGCATGTTTGCTATACGGACAACACCGTCAAGTTCATAAAGCTCGCACCAGCGCCCTAAATGCCGCTTCGAAGGATGGGCTCTTTTCTTCGAAGGTGACGACGCGCGCCCATGCCCTGGTTCCGCTGCGAGATGTTCGCGCTCGCGGGGGAACCATTGGGGAGGGGGAATTCGGCGACGTCCTCTGGAATGTCGCGGGACGGGCATCCGCGACCCACATGGATTCCGAACTTTCCTGCCCTGAAAGGGCAACCGTGAGCAGCCCAGGTCGCAGGTGCGTCCCGTTAGGGTCGCACCGAAGGCCTGGGACTTGGATCGCCGATCATTTGAGCCCGATGCGCAAGACGCAGGCGACGTAGGCAAAGCCGAAGGAGGTGCGTTCATGCGCATCGGGCGGCGGTGCTCCGGAAAGTCGCCGGACGGGCATCGGCGACCCACAGGGATTCAGGCGAATTCTGTCGTAAGATATAGCCAGTTGGTGGTCGTATGGTTTCCGCCCGATTTAACATTTTTCACGTCGTTTTTGCCTTGGCTCTGGGCATGGTTTTGTTCGTGTTCTTTGCACCGTCGTTCTACGTCAATGACCACCGCAGATCTGCGCACATGCAATGCTTGTCGAATCTCAAGCAACTTGGCTCCTCGATCCAAATCTATCTCTCGGATTTCGACGAACGATTTCCTCACCGGACGTGGGTCGATCCGATGGAGCCATACACGAAGAATTGGAGCCTTTTCACCTGCACAACGATCGCTCTGAAGGAGAAGAAGTGGGGCTATGCCATGAGCTACAAGATCATGGGTGTACCGGCGAGTAAGATCGCCAATGCCGCCCAAGAACCGGTGTTTTTTGAGATCGATGCCCTGGCCAAAGATGTGGTCGCCAACATCGGCGCGCGATCCTTAGACCGCCATCCCTCTCACGGTCGCACAAAAGGCTCCAACGTCGCACGGGCTGATGCGTCGGCGAGGTTCTTTCCGGCCAATCGAAAATTGGAGTAAACGAGTTGAGCAAGCGCACCCGTTCTAAAGTTAGTCGCGGTCACCATTGGGGTCGCCGTGGTCGCCGCGATCCTCTTCCCCGTTTTCGCGAAAGCGAAGGAAGGTCGTTCGCGAACCTGCCATCCGAAGCTTCATTCGGTCGGGGTCGCAATGCTGATTTACGCGGAAAACAATGACGACCGACTACCCTCGGCCAACTGGAGCACGGCCATTCAGTCGATAGGAGGGAATCGGCCCCTCATCTACCCCGATCTACTCACCTGTACCACCATGGAAAGAAGGGGTCAAAAGTGGGGCTTCGCGATGAATATCGACTACGTCAGCGCAAAACTCCATTCGATCCAGGACCCGACCAAGGCGATCCTCGTCTTCGAATGCGAT
>JBKJIP010000048.1:0-7102 GCA_046598515.1 Fimbriimonadaceae bacterium
CCAAAGCTCAGACCGCGCACGTGGAGTGGGATGGCCGAACGCAGGGGCTTCGTCGGAAACTCGATCTTCAGCGCGTCTCCGGCATGAGGCTTCTCGGGAGCATCCTTGATCTCCCGCTCGACCCGGGCAAGGACGGCCTTCGACTGCTTCTCCACGCGCGCTTTCTTCGCTTCATAGAACGGCTTGGCGAAAGAGCTGTAGTTGTTTCCGGGTGGTTTTCTGCCGGTTTTGATGGCCCGCTGCTTGATCGTTTCGGCCACGTTCCTCAGGCGTCGGGTTTCCGCACGGTGGTCTTCCCATTCCCGTTGCTGCCGTGCTTCCGCCGTCTGCTTTTGTTCCAGCATGGCCGCGTAGTTTCCGGAATAGACATCGAGCCCGCGCGGAGTTTGCTCCACGATCTTCTCAGGAACATGATTGAGGATCGCGCGATCGTGGCAGACCAGCAGAACCGATTCCCGGCAGTCCCGGAGGAAACGGGTCAACCAGGCTTTTGCATCGGAATCGAGATGATTCGTTGGTTCATCGAGCAACAGTATCGTCGGCTCCGTGGCAAGGAGGCCGGCGATCGTGCCGCGCATACGCTCGCCGAGGCTGAGCTGCCCGTAGGGTTCATGCAGCAGATCGGTGTCTAGCCCGATCTGGCTGGCCGCCTTGGCGAGGGCGTGGTAGGGCACATCGAAGAGCTCGGTCAGCGTTCCCTCGAAGCCATGATCGAAGTCTTGAGGCAGATAGGCAAGGGCCGAACCACCCGTTAACACGACTCGCCCGCTGGTCGGTTTATCGATCCCGGCAAGGAGGCGCAGGAGGCGGGTCTTGCCGACGCCGTTGCGCCCGACGAGCGCGACTTTTTCGCCGTCACCGACGGAGATATCGATGTTTGTGAAGAGTGGACCCACGCGTGGATCCACGGTTAAAGATAAGTTGAAGCCTTGAAGCATAAATGATCGACCTGAAACACAATCACGGCACCCCAGCACGGGATGCGGAGACGAGAATGAGTGTTAGGCTTAATCGATCATAACGTCGAAGTTAATCAACGCTCAGATAATATCCCAAGCGCGTCGGCGGGCCTCTGCCCTGGATAAAAAAATGGCCCCCTTGCGGGGGCCTAGGTTTGGACCAGTTTGGCAGACAGTAAGTCGTTTAGCCGCCGAGCTTTTGTCGGCGGAGGAAGGTGGGGATGTCCAGATCCAGCTCGTCGAGTTGGATCGGATTGAGCACGGCCGGCTGCGGCTGCTCGACAGCGGCGCGGTTCGGCGCATTACCGAAGAAGACATCGGCATCGTTCTTCGGCTTCGTGCGGCCTGGCTGCATTCCGGCGGCGAGGAGGGTGACGAGGACCTCGTCGTGCTCGCTCTCGCGCATCACGCAGCCCATGATGATGTCGGCGTCCTGCGCATCCGTGAACTGGATGATGTACTGCATCGCTTCGTGAGCCTCTCCGATGGAGAAGTCCTGGCCGGCGGTGATGTTAACCAGCAAACGAGTCGCGCCTTGGATTGAAGTCTCAAGGAGCGGGCTGTTCGCAGCGGCCTGGGCGGCGAGCCGTGCACGCTGCTCGCCAATGCCACGGCCGAGGCCCATCAAGGCGACACCGGCGTTCTGCATGACGCTGCGAACATCGGCGAAGTCGACATTGATGAGACCGGGAAGCAAGATGATATCGCTGATGCCCTGCACGCCCTGGCGCAGCACGTCGTCCGCTGCCGCGAAGGCTTCTTGCATCGTGGTCTTCTTGTCGACCACGTTTAGAAGCTGATCGTTCGGCACCGTAATCAGCGTGTCGACGTGCGCGGCCAGCTTGGCGGCGCCCTCTTCGGCTTGTCGCCGTCGGCGCGGGCCTTCGAAAATAAACGGCTTGGTGACTACGCCAACAGTGAGAATGCCCATCCGCTTGGCTTGCTCGGCTACGATCGGGGCTGCGCCCGTTCCCGTGCCGCCGCCCATTCCGGCGGTGATGAAGACCATGTCACAGCCTTCGAGCTCGGCCATGATCGCTTTCTCGCTTTCCTTCGCGGCCGCTTCTCCAATGGAAGGATCGCCGCCCGCGCCGAGGCCGCGGGTCAGGGCTTCACCGATCTGAAGCTTGGTCCCGGCGCGCGATTGACCAAGGGCCTGCGCGTCCGTATTCATCGTGATAAAGCGCACGCCTTCGACGCCTTCGGCGATCATGCGGTTCACGGCATTCGAACCGGCGCCGCCCACGCCGATGACCTTGATCGTGGCGAGAGTCTCAAAGAGGTTTTCGCGATGCATAACTAATTGGTCTCCAACCGCCGGAACGGAGACTATGTGGACCAGACGGCGTCCTCATCCCGGCTCAAGGAACTGACGGAACGGAATTGCCGAAAGCCGCAGGAAACACAGGGAGGTTTTCCACAACCATCACTTGCGTTGGGTTATGGGGTGATCCGTAGGTTCGCGCTCGCCTGACCCGCTGTCACGGCGGCTGTTATCTTGGAGTTCTGCAGGATGTTCGGGCGGATCGTTTGAATCGTAAACGTGCCTTGGGTCGCTCCTGCCGGAATTAGGATTTGGCTGGGCACCGTGCTGTAGGCATTGTTGTCGTATATCGATACGATCCTTCCGTTCGCACCGGCAACTCCATTCAGAACCACGCGACACGTAACCGGATTCCCGCCAACGACGGTACTACTCGGAGTGAACGCCAGCGCCGTCGGCACTAGCGGCACAAGGTTAAGAATGGCTTTGCGGGTGAACCCGCCCTGAGTTGCCGAGATGTGGGTGACGATCGGGCTGGTAACCGGCAGAACGTGAATCGCGAAGCCGGCGGAGACCTGTCCTGTCGCAACGGATACGCTTGACGGTGTGGTGACGAGCGAACTGTCGTCATAGATGGCGACCATTGTGGCGGCCCCGGCAGAAGACATCGTAACGGTCCCAAGCGTAGCGTTCTGGCCGGCCAGAGAACTTCGCGTCAGAGTCAAGTCGAGAAGGCCACGCGTGACTCGCATTGTTACAACGGCGGTTCCAGAGAGCGATCCGCGGGAAGCCTCATAAGTGAATGTGTAATCGCCGGGCGCGACACCGGCTGCGTTATAGGTGAACTCGCCGTTTGCGCCCATGACAACGGTTCCTTGAGCGGGCGGCGAAATGAGGATTGCGGTTGTCTTGGATGGATTGACGTAACGGTCGTTCTTGAGCACGCCGTTTCCGCTCGTCGCGAAATGTTCGTTCTCGACACACGAGTAACTGTCCGGCATCGGCTCCGGTTTCTGATACAGCAGAACGGCATAGCCTCGCGTCGTGTCATATTGTCCCGTCGGCACCGGTCGGCTACCCGTCAGCAAAACCTCTCCAAAGGAGTTTACGGCCAGCCCATTCCCCATAGATGCGCCCCGGCTTTGATTCGAGAGAGCCACCTGCAGACTGGTTACATCGTTTCCCGTCGCCGTGTCGAGGACCCGAAAGGCCCAGTTGCCTGTGTATTCGTCGATCCCGCTGGAGATCTGAGCTGAATAGAAATTCTGTGTGATCACGTAGAGTCGGCCAACGGGATCAACCTTCATGACCGGAAAGGTGTCTCGCGTCTCGTTCGGCAAGGTCCGGGCCCATTGGACCGATCCATCAGACGGCTTGTACTTGACGAGATTGTTTTCGATGGACCCATAAACGGCTCCGCCCGCAATCAAGATCTCGTCCTCTCCGATGGTCGGCACGCTGTAAACCGGACTCGTGATCAGGCCGTTGGCATTGAAGTTGAAGCGAGTGAGGTGGTCGATGCTGGCGACATAGACGTTGTTAGCCGAGTCGACTTGAAACTCGCCTCCATTTGATGTCGCCAGAATGTCACCGTTGGCAGAGTTGATACGATTGACTGACCCGTCTAAGCCCAAGAACAAGCTTGTGGTGTTGGCGCGCAGGCGCAATGCCTTTTCACGATTAGTGTAAGTCTTCTTGAAGTTGAGAGTGCCCGTCAATCGATTAAGAGAAATCAACTCGGCTTTACTATTGTATGTTGATCCGCCGACAAGAAGGTTGTTTCCGACGATCCTCATTTCGTAGAGGCTTCCACCGCCGGGCGAGTAGTTGTAAGTCCATGCGACGGTGCCGTCCGACTGCCGCAGAGCAATGACAAAGGGGGTGGTGTGATTAGAGACGGCGGCAAAATAGATTAAGCCGTCCGTCGTGATCAGCGAACTCCTCACGTAGCCCATGACTCGTGTCGTCCACTCACCACCTCCGTCGGGAGCACGACAATAGATATCGGAAGCATTGAAGTTCGGATCATAAACCGGGCGCCGGTAAAGCAAGCGGCCGTCGGGCAAGAACGCCCCGCCTTCATACCCCCTGGCGAAGTATAAATCAGGGTTAGGATCTGTGGAGCTCCAATGAACTTCTGGCGTCTGAGCATGGCCCAGTGCCGAGATAAAGACGGTTAAAAGCAGAGCCCACACGCGGATCACATTCGAATTGTACGTCAGAACTCGCTGGATCTCTCAAAGTCAAGAGAAACCTCTGCCCGGGACTCCTTGTTACTTCCTTAACACGAATCCCTAGTGCGTGCTTAGAAGACCCCATCCATGGCACGGCGGGGGGCGAGTTGGAGACTCAAGTGAATCCTGGATCACTCGGCCACGTATTCCTTATGAGCCATGCCCGCACCCCGACCTTTCTATGATCCGGAACCTTGTCCCACGCTTCCATCCGGTGGCTCGACGTTTGTCCGGCGTCGCGGGTTGATCGATTGGGCCACTGAGGAGGAGTCCGTTCGGTTCCTTGTCAACTTTCCCTGGTTTCGCCTAAAGGCTGAGACCGAAGGATTAATCGAAACGAAGGGGGGCGACTGGCTTGTACGGCTTCAGCTAGACGGCTTCGTCACAGGCCTCTCAATCGGAAATCCAAACGGAGTCCCGATCGTGTCGGGATACGTGGATAGTGATGAAGGCGGGGGAGCCCGCCTTCGACTCCGCAACGTTCGACTCGAGCTGAAAGCCTGGCATGCCGAAAGGCACTATGGAAGGAGGGCCGCCCGGTCGCCATTTGGTGGAACGCCTGACGCGACCAAGACGTCGCGGCGGGGATCGAATGCTTCCTCTGGATTGATCAAAGCCGGCTCGGTGAGGATTGGCCCGCTTTCATCTCCTTCGTCGATCTCATTAGGCGTGAAGTCTCGAATCCCAGCGCATATCTATAGTGATGCTCCCAAGGCTCTTTCCCCATTGCTCATTTGTTTTCGCTAGGTTTCCGGCAATTCCTCGCCTAGAACGCCCATAATGAAGTCACGGGACATCGACGTCCTAACCCAACTTTATGGAACCCAGCCCTAGTATTTAGGCCGCCTGGAAATGGCGGCACGACTCAATTTTGGAGGCGCCGTCATGCGAACCGACGAAAGAACATTTATCGACGTGTTGCGCTCGCTTGCGCGAGTGGACGATCACGAATTGATCGCCCAAGAGCTCGAAGGAGCACGTCCCGAGGACTTCGCCGAAGCTTTTCAGCGAATGGAAACGGAAGAGGCCTTGGCGATCTTGCGCCTCCTCGACTCCGAAACGGCCGCCGATATTCTCGTGGAACTCCCGACCGAGAACGCCCGACGCTTGGTCGATGAGCTCCCCGACGAGATCCTCGCCCATTATCTTGACGTCCTCCCCATGGACGATGCCCTCGAACTGAGGGAAGAAATCGATCCTGAGCGGTTCGAAGCTCTGCTCCAGGTCATCCCTCGCGACGATGCCCAGGAAATCCGTCGTCTCATGTCGTATCCGGACGGTGCGGCCGGACGGCTGATGACGGAGAACTTCGTCGAGGTCAGCCCGGACGTGATGATGAGCCAGGTCATCGATGTCATCCGTCATGCTCCGGATAACTTCGAGACGGTCAACTACATCTATGTTCTCGGTCCCGACCGCCACCTGCTTGGAATCCTGACTCTCCGGCGAGTTCTGCGAGCGGACGCGGATGCCACGGCGCGGGAAGTGATGAACGAGGAGCCGGTCACGGCGCTCGCCACCGAGGGCCAGGAAGAAGTCGCCCGTATGATGGCTCGCTACGGCTTCTCCGCCATGCCTCTTTTGGATGAGCGGGGCCGCATGGTCGGCATCGTCACCGCCGACGACGCCCAAGAGGTCCTTTCCGACGCGGATACGGAAGACGTCCTGAAGATGGGCGGCGTCGCGGGCGACGCGGAGGCCTACCTGTCGCTCAACGTTTGGCAGCTCGTCAAAAGGCGACTCCCCTGGCTCGGCATCCTCTTCGTTGCCGAGACCCTGACGGGTTCGGTTTTGCGAAACTACGTGCCCACGGACGCCTCCAACAGTCTGGGCGAGATCGCCGTAATCGCAAAACTTACGCTCTTCATTCCCCTACTAATCGGCGCGGGCGGCAATAGCGGGTCGCAGGTGACGACCACAATCACCCGCGCCATCGCCGTCGGCGAGCTGAAGATAACGGATGTCTGGCTTGTTCTTAAGCGAGAGATTTTGGTCGCTTTGTTGATCGGGTTCGTGCTTGGCACAATCGGTTTCTTTCGGGGTCTCCTGTGGTGGAAATCCGGCGTCGATGTTTCCCTCGTGGTGGGAATCGCCTTGCCGACGATCGTTCTCTGGGCCGCCGCCGTGGGTTCGGTGTTACCGTTGGCCGCGAAGCGCCTGAAGATCGATCCCGCGGTGATGAGCGCCCCGTTCATCACGACTTTCGTGGATGCCACGGGTCTGATCATCTACTTCGAGATCGCCCGCCAGATTCTGCATCTGACATATGGTAGGTAGTGGCATCGGCTTCCAGCCGATGTGTCCCCCTGGCTTCCAGTCCGTTTCGGAATTTCCAATCCAGGCTGGAAGCCCGTGGCACGTTACAGGGTTAGTCCGCCATCCACAACTAGAATTTGACCCGTGATGTAAGCGGCTTCTTCGGATGCCAAGAACAGCACCGCCGGGGCGATGTCGGCAGGCTCGCCTAGCCTTCCCGCCGGAGCCATCTTGATTGCTTGCTCCTTGAAATCTTCCGGCAGGTCGTCGGTCATATCCGTCTGGATGTAGCCGGGGGCGACGCCGTTGCAGGTGATGCCCCGGGAGCCCAGTTCTTTCGCGACCGATTTCGTGAGGCCGATCATGCCGGCCTTGGCGGCGGAATAGTT
>JBKJIP010000215.1:0-2819 GCA_046598515.1 Fimbriimonadaceae bacterium
TTTCGCCCGCCTTATGGAAGGCGCCACGGAGATCAAGTGCTCCGAGTTTGGCGACAACATTGTCGCCCATATGTAGCCCCCCCCCCCCCGCAGAAAAGCGGGGATTGCATTAAGGAACCGGCAAGTTTTGCCGGTTCTTGGCATTCATCGCTATACTAAAAAGAGGTTTCTTTGGAGGAGACAGGATGAAGAGGACCCTTTTAACTCTTGGTTTCATTGCTGGCGCGAGCCTCGGCATGTCACAGGTGATCATTTCCGACGGCACGAGCACGTTCGGTTGGTCAAGCAACACCAACTTGACGGGCGGCACTGTCCGCACCGGCACGGGCGGTGGCACGGGCGCAGAGTTCAAGGTCAACGGCTCGGCCGATCAGTCCTTCCAGGAGTGGTGGTGGTACCGCGCCAATGGCGTAAACAGCCGAGAATTCGCCTTGTCGACCCAGGTCAATGCTCCGGTCGTCACCGGTAACTCGATGGTGCTGTCGTACCGCGAGCCCGAAGGCTTCACGTCGACACTGACGTACACGATCAACAACGTGGGCGGCGCGGCCAGAGTCACCGGCACGAACATTATCAAGAACGAAGGCAACAGCGCCCTCGATCTCGACTTCTTCAACTACATCGACTGGGATATGAATGCGACGGCGGGTACCGATACGGCGACCCTGTTGCAGAATAACCCGGCCCTTCGTATGCGAGTTCAAGACGGCCTGATGGTCGGCGAGTACCGCGCCTTGGATGCCGATAACTATCAGATCGGCGCCTTCTCCGGCGTGCGCACCTTGCTGACGAATACGGTCATCAATGACTTCAACAACACGACCCCGAACTTCACGGGCGACTTCACCGGCGGCGTCCAGTGGAAGTTCACCCTCGATCCCGGCCAGTCGATCGCGCTGCAAACCACGCGCACCCTAAGCGTAGTCCCCGAGCCCGCCTCCATGGCCGCCCTCGGCCTAGGCATCGCCGCGTTGCTCCGCCGACGTCGCAAGTAATCCGATCCCCACCTCCAACTCAACGACCCTGATCATTGATCGGGGTCGTTCCAGTTTCCACCCCCTAACCGAATGTTTGTGCGGTCTGGGGGAGCTCGGTGAGCCTGCGAACCGGGTTGGGGTTCGGCTCCCCTCGCCCACGGTGCAGGAGCGATGCATCCCTGCCCTTCCCAGGTGATGCAAGAGACTTTCGGCCGGTGTTTAGACTGGTTCCCGGCTTCGTAGAGTTTTCTCACATACGCCGAAGGCGTTACGTCCCTCAGCGAAGGGTCAGGCTCGACGCCAGTCGAGACTTACCCTAGTATTGGTTGCCCACCAGATAAGCCCGCAGGGCGAGCCGCAGGCGACGGAGGCGATAGCCGGAGGAGTTGCGACTCGGCCTGCGAGGCGACGCCTGCCGACAAAGACTACGCGGTGCGACGCTTGCGCGAGCTCAATAGCTTTGTACGATCCCGATATTTATTGACCGTGCGCCGGGCGACTTCCACGCCTTTCTTCTTCAAGATCGCCGCAATCGCTTCGTCGGAGAGGGGCGATGTCGGATTCTCCGTCTGCAGGATCTCCTCGATCATCTTCTGGATGCGCAACGCGGGTTTGAAGAAGACGTCGAAGGCGACTACTTCCCCGTTCGCGATCTGAACGAACTTACCTTGCGTTGCCCGACTGACTGTGCTCTCGTGCATGCCGAGATCGTTCGCCATTTTCGTTCGCGTCAAGGAGAGCAGGAACTCATACTGCCCGGTAGCAACGAATCCGTTTTGATGCTGAACCAAATACTCGCCGATTCTCCGAAGCGTCCGGCGACGCTGCTGGATGCTTTGGATAAAGTTCGCGGCGCGGCGGACATATTCGTCCACGTGGCGCTTTTCATCCTTCGGGGCCCGATCATTGTCGCGCAATTCTTCATACCGACGGCGGTAAGCGCGGTCCAAGGAAAGGCTATTCGGATCGGCGCCGCGAACATCGACGAGCCACCCGGTCTCGCTGAGAGCCAAGGTTAGATCCGGAACCACGGCCGGCATGCGCACCATTTGACTCTGCAGTTGGGCGCTGATCGAGGAGAATCCTTCGCCGGGATACGGGCTAAGAGTGAGAATTACGGCAAAGGCTCCTTCCACCACTTCGGGCATCACCTGATACTTACGCATGATGCGGGAAACGGTGCGGGAAATGAAATCGTCGAGGTGATTCTTAATGATCGCCCGGGCCAGCTTGCGCTCAACGGTGTCCGCGTCGCGAAGCTGAAGCATAAGGCATTCCTGAACGTCGGAAGCGCCAACCCCGGAGGGTTCGCACATCTTGAGGTGTTCGACCACGATCACGACCTCGTCCAGATCGCAGCCTGTAGAGAGAGCAATCTCCTCGACCGGAGTCGTCAAGTACCCCTTTTCGTTGATACATTCGATGACGTATTCGGCCAAACATTCGAGGTGTCGGGGAACGGAAGGAATCAGTTGGGCCCGCAGATGCTCCCAAAGCGAAGTTGTGGATGAGGCGAGGTCGATCCAGTTGGTGTACTCGTCGTCGTTCGAGCTGCTGCGCTGATACTCGTAATCGTCCGAGCTATGCCTCAGTTCGTGCGGGGCCACGGCGCGAAGAATCGTCTCATCGGAGATGGCTTCCTGGTCTTCGTGGAGTCGTTCGAGAGCGGGATTGTCGCTGAGCTCAGTTTCGATCGCTTGATCAAGCTCTTGCTGGCTGAGCTGTAGGATACGGCTGCTTAAGACTATTTTTGGATCGACGCGTAGCCCAACGCCGGTCTCAACTCTTGTAAACGCCCCCAATTTGCTCATCAATCCACTCTCCTTCTGTTTATTGGAGTCC
>JBKJIP010000235.1:0-8785 GCA_046598515.1 Fimbriimonadaceae bacterium
GGACGGCTTTCCCACCCGTCTCCGCGTAAATTGCGTGGAGATTTAGCCGATGAGACCCCGGCACCAAGGATAAAACCTTATCGAAATCCTGCCTGGCCTCATCCGCACTGCGGGCCGCGCCGGGATAGTTGCCCGTTGCCATGATTCCGCCCGAATCGACGGCGCCATCGTGGACTTCGAAGCCCCGCACGTCGTCCGCTTGCCAGCAGTGAATCGAGATGGGAACGGTCAGCGCGGTGTTGATCGCCTCACGCACATCCACTCCGAGTTCGGCGTAGATTTCACTGGCATGCTCAAACGGGGTCATCAGGTCCATTTTGGACTAGAAACGCATGGAGACAGGGACGGGTAGCCTAACCGCATGAGTTCCCCCTCCGTGGCCGAGCCGACTAAGAAGGCGACCGACCGCGAGTTAGTCAGGCGCATAGCCGGCCTCTTCGCCCCCCACAAGGCCGAAGTCATCAAGACGCTCTTCGCCGTGCTGATCGGCGTCGGCTTGGGCTTGCTGCCTGCCTTTTTCATTCAGGTTCTTATCGATGAGGGCCTTCAGCATAAGCGGCTGGACATCCTGGGCATTTACTCGGTTTACACCCTTCTCGCCGTCCTGGCCGGCGCGGGAATGACGCTGCTCTATGGCTATTGGAGTGTGGTCATCGGCCAAAAGATCATGTGCGACATGCGTCAGGGCCTTTTCCGGCACCTCCAGCGGATGTCGCTCAAGTTCTTCACGGCGACGCGCACGGGAGACATCCAAACGCGGCTTCTGCAAGATGTCGCCGGCGTGCAGGATGTGGTCAGCTCGACCATCACGGACCAACTTTCCAACTTCGCGATCGTGGTGTCGACGCTGGTGACGATGCTGATCATGGACTGGCGGCTCACGCTCCTTTCCGTCGGCATGGTCCCCATCTTCGGCGTCATCGGTAAACGAGTCGGCGATTATGCCCGTGACGTCCGGCTGGGCACCCAGGAGCAAACAACAGAGCTGAACTCAACCCTGCAGGAGACGCTGAGCGTTTCGGGAATCCTGCTCACCAAGACAACCGGTCGGGCCGACATCATCCTGAGCCGGTTCGATACGGAGAACAAAAAACTGGCCGGCTGGCAGATCAAGAGCGCGGTCGTCATGTACCTGTTCTTCGGCATGATCCGGCTAATCACTCAGCTCGCGCCGACTCTCGTTTACTGGCTCGCCGGCTATCTGATGATCCGTCAGGGAGACACCAGCATCACGGTCGGAAAACTCGTCGCCTTCACCGGTCTCCAGACGCGCATGTTCTTCCCGCTCACCGGTCTGATGGGGGCGCAGGTGCAGATCATGAGCTCCTTCGCCCTATTCGAGCGGATCTTCCAGTACTTGGACATGAAGATCGACATCGAGGAAAAGCACGACGCCAAGCCTCTGTCGCCGACCACGGTCGTGGGCCGGGTCGAGTTCAGGGATGTCAATTTCAGCTACGAGCCCGAGTCGGGCGTGAAGACGCTTACAAACATCAACTTCACCGCCGAACCGGGGCAGTTGGTAGCCTTGGTTGGCCCTTCGGGCGCGGGCAAAACCACCCTCACCTATCTCATCCCGCGGCTCTACGATCCGGACGGTGGGTCCGTTCTTCTGGATGGTGTGGACGTTCGGGATTACAAGCTCAACGGCCTTGCGGAGACGGTTGGCGCCGTGACCCAGGAAACGTATCTGCTCCACACGACGATTAAGGAGAACCTACGCGTCGCCAAGCCTGATGCGAACGATCAAGAGTTGGTCGAGGCATGTAAAGCGGCGGCGATTCATGACCACATCGCCTCTCTGCCGGAGGGGTATGACACCGTCGTCGGTGAGCGGGGTTACAAGTTGTCCGGCGGTGAAAAGCAGCGCATGGCCATCGCCCGCTCCATCCTCAAGAACCCGAGGATCCTGATCCTCGACGAGGCGACAAGCGCGTTGGATACACACAGCGAGCGGTTCGTCCAAGCCTCGCTGGCGAATCTGATGAAGGGCCGTACGACCTTCGCGATCGCTCACCGGCTGTCGACGATTCTTGCCGCCGATCAGATCTTGGTCTTGGTGGCCGGCGAGATCGTCGAGCGGGGGACTCACGGCGAACTCTTGGCCAAGAGCGGGGTTTACGCGAGGCTGTACAACGAGCAGTTTCTTCATGACCGAGAACCGGGCACAGAGCCTTTGCCGCAGGAGGTTTCGTCGGTCTAGATGCTGTCTTTCGTCAAGGATCTCTCGATTGTCGTCGCGGGCGTGATCGCGCTGGTCACGTTTGCCACGGGCGTATTCCAATACATTCGCCAGGGGCACCAAATGCGGGCCACGCAATTCATCGAGATGCGGCGTAGGTTCCTGGAGAATCAGATCTTCCGGAACATCCTGAACTTGCTCGCCTCCGACGATCCAATGCTGGCCGAGATCCCAATTCAAGACCGTCGCAATCTGGTGGGTTTCCTGGAAGAGGTCGCGCTCATGACGAATTCGAATCTGATTCGTCCCCGCGTGGCGCACTACATGTTTGGCTACTACGCGATCCTGATCGACGACAGCAAGTATTTCTGGAATGGGTTGGAGAAGCAGAGCATCTACTGGCGTCTCTTCCACGGCTTCGTCCAAACCATGCGCTCCATGAACTCGCAGCAGCAGCCAGAGACGAAAGAGCTGACTTTCTAGAGCTCTCGCGGGCCTCGTCCGCGAAAACCTCTTAACCGCAGAGGACCTTCGCAGAAAGGAACACAGAAGGATTGCCGCCCCCATTGACGAAAGCCCTTCTGTGATTCTTCTGCGGCAAAGAATCCAACCAAGGCTGAAACGCGAAACCCTCAGCCCCCTCTCCCTAATCGGCACGAGCATCCGATCGTGGAGAGGAGGTCAATCTTAGTTCGGCGTCCAAGACTCCTCATCGACACCCAACATGCTGAAGAAGTGCCAGGGCGGGCAGAAGGCGTCGCCCGGGCCGAAGATAGCTTTCCCGGTGCGGACGATGGAGCCGTCGGCATTCTTGCGGAACGTGGATGCTCCTGGCCACCAGCCGTTCTCTTCCGTCCAGAAGCCCATAGCACTGGTGAACTCGCGCGATGCATCCGTCGCCATCCGATAGGTCCAGCCGCGCGCCGAGGCTAGCTTTTGCTGGATATCGGCCGGGTCGGGAGACACCAGCACCAGAGCGGCTCGCGTTTCGATGTGGCGTCGATTGCTTTCGAGGACGTCGGCCCACATGGTGCAATACGAGCAGGATTTACCCATGTTGTGGATCAGGACAAGCTCGTTCTTGTCGCCGAAGAGGTCGGACAAGGAGGCGGGACCATTTGCAGTTTCGAAGCTGTAATCCGGGGAGACCGGCTCCGGTTCCGCTGCGGCCCGCTCTTTGAAGAGTTCGGCTGTCAAGTCGTTGATCTGTTTCTCAAGAGTGGCTATGCGTTCATTCATGGCTTGCTTATTATGCAACATTTTTGTTGCATGTTGTTAGATCGGTTGCATCTCACCCTTTTACAGTGCGGGGATGGAGAGCAAATGAGGATTATTCCGCTGGTGGCGCATGGGGTTGCCGGCGAGCGCGGGTATCATGACCGGAGTGACGGGCTTCTTCCATCATTATCATGTGCACATCCGCCGGATGAATGGATAGACCTGCCCGAAAGTAGCGACCTCCAATCGACCCCGGCGAATCAACGCCGGGGTCGATTTTCATTAGAACCCATGAAAAACCTCAAACTCGCATTGCCCAAAGGCCGCATGCAGGCCGGTGTCTTCGAACTGCTCGGCGGAGCCGGCATCTTCCTGCGTCACGGCTCCCGGGAATACCGGCCCTCGCTTAATCTCGATGGCTACGACGTGAAGATTCTGAAACCCCAGGCAATCGTCGAAATGCTCCATCTGGGGACTCGCGACCTCGGCTTCGCTGGCGCGGATTGGGCCGCGGAGCTCGGTGTCGAGCTTCACGATGTTCTGGATACAAAGCTCGACCGGGTTCGCCTTGTGGTCGCCGCTCCGCCCGAGCTACTCGTCGAGGGCAAACTGCCGTCGCGCACGCTTTCGATTGCCTCCGAGTTCACGAACTTGACCCAACAGTGGATCCGGGAGCGCGGCTTCGACGATCAGTTCGTTCGGTCCTACGGCGCGACCGAAGTCTTCCCGCCGGAGGATGCCGACTGCATTGCAGATATCACTTCCTCGGGAGCAACTTTAACTGCGAACAATCTGCAGATTGTGGAGACGATTCACGAGTCCTCCACCCGCCTCTTCGCCAGCCCTCTAGCCTGGGCGGATCCGGAGAAGCGGGAGCGAATTGAGGGTTTTGCGATGCTCCTAAAATCGGTTCTCGATGCCCGGGGCCGGGTGATGATCGAGATGAATGTGAGCGGCCGGGACCTGGAAGGCTTGGTCGCCTTGCTTCCTTGCATGCGCGAACCCACGGTTGCTCCTCTCCATCATGAGGCTGGCTATGCCGTCAAGGTCGCCGTCCCACGGGAGCAGCTTCCGACTCTGATCCCCGCGATCAAGGCGGCGGGCGGGACGGACATCGTGGCAATGGAGGTGGCGCAGATTGTCGCGTAGGGTACAGATTCTCCCCACCGGCGCCGCCAACCTCCGATCCGTCCAAGAAGCCCTGAAAACTCTCGTCGATGAAGTCTCCTTGATCGAGACAAACGATCAAATCCTTGATCCGATGCCCCTGGTTCTGCCCGGGGTTGGCGCATTCGGTCCGGCGATGGACGGACTTCGAGAGAGAGGATTAAACGGGCTGTTGAGAGAGCGGATCGGCCAAGGTCTGCCGACCCTTTGCATTTGTCTGGGTATGCAGCTCCTTCTGGAAGGAAGCGAGGAAGCTCCCGGCGTCGCGGGCCTTTCCCTTGCCCCAGGCACGGCAAAGCGCTTCCCGAACACGCTTCGCGTGCCTCAGATGGGATGGAACACGGTTGACGGCACCCACTATTACTTCGCGAACTCCTTCCGGCTCGTGGACCCTCCGGACGATTGGGATTGCTCAATGGCGGACTACGGCGGCTCGTTCGTGGCCATGATGCGCAAGGCCAAAGTGCTCGCTTGCCAGTTTCACCCTGAGCTTTCCGGCGCGGGCGGCGTAAGATTGATCCAGGAGTGGCTGGATGCTAGCTAAGCGCGTAATCCCTTGCCTCGACATCCGCGATGGACGCATCGTGAAAGGTGTCCAATTCCAGTCGCTGCGTGACAGCGGCGACCCCGTCACGCGTGCCGCCAAGTACGAGGAGATGGGTGCAGACGAGATCGTCATCCTCGACGTGAGCGCCACCCTCGAGGGGCGCAAGACGAGCTTGGACGTCATCGAAAAGGTCCGCCAAGCGATCCGCATCCCCTTAACCGTAGGCGGTGGGGTGCGCTCGGTCGCCGATGCGCAGCAACTTTTGGAAGCGGGCGCGGATAAGGTCGCCGTCAATACCGCCGCCGTTCAACGACCCATTTTAATCACCGAGTTGAGCCGCAAGTATGGCGCTCAATGCGTCGTCGCCGCTATCGATGCCCGGGCGAAGGATGACAGTTGGGAAGTCGTCACCCACGCCGGCAAACAACCGACGGGGCTAGACGTGATCGACTGGGCCAAGAAGGCCCAAGAACTCGGCGCAGGCGAGATTTTGCTGACGAGCATGGACCGGGACGGGACCCAGTCCGGCTATGACTTGGCGCTCCTACAGGAAGTATCGGAGGCCGTCGGTATTCCCGTCATCGCATCCGGCGGAGCGGCGAATGCCGCCGATATGTCGGCCGCATTCGATGCCGGAGCCGACGCCGTACTTGCCGCATCGATCTTCCACGACGATCAGCCCAACGCAAAGACGATTTGGCAAGAACTGGCCGAATTCGGCTGGGAGGTGCGGCGATGATCGTTCCTTCGATCGACCTGATGTCGGGCAACGCAGTCCAGCTTATCGGGGGCAGAGAACTGGAGATCGATGCGGGCGATCCACGCCCGATCGCGACCAAGTTCGGTCGGGTCGGCGAGATCGCCGTCATCGATCTCGATGCAGCAATTGGGGGCAGTGCGGCCATGGGCGAGGGAGGCCCCGTGTGGGGCGCGGATGCCCGTCCCGCGCCATTCGGCGAGCCTCCGCACTTCAATCGTAACGTAATCCTGGATCTAGTCAAACTTGCCGACTGCCGAGTTGGCGGCGGAATCCGTTCCGTCGAGAAAGCAATCGAGTGGCTTGATGCCGGCGCATCCAAGGTCATCCTTGGCACCGCTGCCACTCCCGAAATCCTTCGCGAGCTTCCGCGAGAGCGCGTAATCGCGGCGCTGGACGCGGACAAAGGCGAGGTCGTAGTCGAGGGCTGGCGAAAGGGCACCGGCAGAGGCATCCTCGAGCGCATCGGAGAACTGCGCGACTATGTCGGCGGGTTCTTGGTCACCTTCGTCGAGAAAGAGGGCCGCCTTGGCGGCACGAATCTGGATCAAGTCGCCGCGATCGTGGAAGCGGCAGGCTCGGCTCGGGTAACCATCGCGGGCGGAGTGACCACCGCCGAAGACATCGCCGCGCTGGATCGGATGGGGGCGGATGCTCAGATCGGGATGGCGCTCTATTCTGGGCGGCTTGGACTCGCCGAAGGCTTTGCCGCACCGCTGATCTCGGATCGGCCGGATGGACTTTGGCCGACCGTAGTCTGCGATGAGCACGGCCAAGCCCTCGGGCTTGCGTATTCAAATGCCGAGAGCCTGAGCGTCGCCCTCGAGCGCGGGGTCGGCGCCTACTGGTCTCGCAAACGGGGACTCTGGGTAAAGGGCGAGACTTCAGGAGCAACGCAAGAACTCATCTCCGTGGGCGCCGACTGCGACCGTGACTGCCTGCGGTTTGTCGTTCGGCAGAAGGGCCCTTTCTGTCATCTGGGCACGAGAACCTGCTGGGGACAAGGCTTGGGCATCGGGGACTTAGAGCGGCTGATCGCTGATAGAGCGGAAAGTGCGCCACCGGGATCCTACACGGCTCGGCTTTTCAAAGACCCTAATCTTCTCGACAAAAAGATTAGGGAAGAGGCGGATGAACTCATCGCCGAAGGTGCCGACACTGTCGCAGAATTCGCTGATTTGTTATATTTTTCCCTGATAAAACTCCATCAATCGGGCCATTCGATTGAAGACGTCGAACGGCTTCTAAACCTGCGATCGCGGAAGGTCACTCGTCGCCCGGGCAACGCAAAGGAAGGCTACTAGAATGGAGCGAATCGACTTCTCCGAGCTGCGCCTTTTGCGCGGTCAAGCCGTAGACGCCCAAACCCTGTCTGCCGCCGGAGAAATTCTCGCCGCCGTGAAGGCGGGCGGCGAAACGGCGGTACGTGAGTTCGCAGAACGATTCGGGGACTTGCCGGTCGGCGAGTCGCTTACGGTGGACAAGGACACACTCCAAGCCGCCTTCGAAGGGTTGAGCCGCGAAGACCAAGGCGTCATAACCCGAACGGCGGATCGAATCCGTCGCTTTGCGGTGGGCCAACGGGCCGCTCTAATCGACTTCGAAACCGATGTCGAATGCGGCCGCGCCGGTCACGAAGTGGTTCCTGTGGAAACCGCTGGTTGCTATGCCCCCGGCGGGCGATACCCGCTGCCTTCTAGCGTCCTCATGACCGCGGTGACGGCTCGCGCCGCCGGTGTCCGCGAGGTCTGGGTCGCCTCCCCGAAGCCGACTCAGATCACTCTCGCCGCCGCCCATGTCGCCGGGGTCGACGGTTTTCTTCAGGTCGGCGGAGCCCAAGCCATCGGGGCTCTCACCTATGGTTGCGGGAGCGTGCCGCCTTGCGACGCTATTGTGGGGCCGGGAAATCGATGGGTGACGGCGGCCAAGCAGCTTGTGGCGGGAAGCGTCGCCATCGATATGCTGGCGGGGCCCTCCGAACTGGCGATCCTCTCTTCCCCGGAGGGAGATCCGGCTCTAATCGCGGCGGACATGCTGGCTCAAGCCGAGCACGATCCGGACGCATCTGCCTATCTCGTGACATGGTCATCGGAGTTGGTTGGCCTTGTTGAGGCGGAGCTTCGAACGCAGCAAGCGAGTTTGCACAACATTGAATGGGGCAGGTTGGTGGCAATCGAGGTCGATAACCTCGAAGATGGAATCGAAGCCTGCAATCGTCTAGCCCCCGAACACTTGGAGCTGGTCGGCGTCGAACCCACGCATCAACTCCGCCACTACGGAGCCCTCTTTAGCGGCCGGGCGTCCGCCGAAGTTTTCGGAGATTACGGGGCTGGCCCGAATCACACGCTTCCCACCGGTGGCACTTCGCGCAGCTTCGGTGGGCTCAGCGTGTTCACGTTCCTCCGCATTCGAACCTGGATGAAAGGTGACGAGCTAGGTAACCGGCTTCGGGAGGACACCATCCGAATGGCCCGTTGGGAAGGTTTGGAGTCGCACGCCCGCGCCGCAGAGCGTAGAATCTCCTCATGACTTCGCTCGCCGTTCTCTTGCCGCTGCTCGCGGGCCAGGCCGATCTGCTCGTCGACGCTTCCAAGCACTATGCGGGCCTGAAGCGGTTCGAAGCGACGATCGAGCACAGCGATTCCAGCGGCCTTTTCCCCGGAAAGTACACGCAGAAGCTCGTGTGGACCGGCCCTGGTAAGTTCACGTTGAAGGTCGTCAAATCGAGTTCAGCGAAGGTCAAAGCTCCCGACTACATCGCGGACGGTCAGATCGTCAAGAGCATCCAAAACGGAAAAACCATCCGCCAAGAAAGCGCCCAACCTCGTCCGATGAGTTCCCCCGGCTGGGAAGTCTCCGGCGGCCTCGCCCTTGCTCTGCTGCAGAAGACCCCAAGCTCGAAGATGATCCTGGA
>JBKJIP010000277.1:0-6764 GCA_046598515.1 Fimbriimonadaceae bacterium
GCATCGCTTTTGGGGTGGTGGTCCCATTCCGCGGGGACGATGCAACCCGCGCCCTCAGAAAAGTAGGTGGCTAGGGCTCGTAGGTTCGGACTTCGTAGCTGCGACCCGCCAGTTCGCAGGCCGCTTCAAGGGATTCGACCAAGTCGTCCGCGTAGAACTGCACGGCGAGATTCCCCAGAATCGTGGCCTCCTTGGGACCGGCGATCACTCGCTTGCCCGTCGCCTTGGCCAGCGCCCGGCAGAAAACTTCGCTTTCGGAGCCGCCGCCGCAGGCGCGGATGGAGGTGAAGGTTCGGCTTACGTTCTCTTCGAGCCGCTTCACTTGAGCCGCGCTCGTTCGCACCAAGGATGCCAAGGCGACTCGGGCCGCATTGGACTCATCAACCCTTAGCTCCTCGGCAATGGAGACGGGGTTGAAGAAACGTTGGTCCATGAGGTCCACACCCTCGCCCGGATCGATATCGCCAACTTTGGCGAGCCATTCCGGCACGGATTCCTTCACGTCGAGTTCTTCGTGAACGCGGTTGATCACATAGAATCCGGGCACATTGGCCAAGTATCGGATGCGACCATCGACCGCGCGCTCATTCGTGAATCCGGGATCGCTCAGGTTGGCTTCATCGAGCAGGCACCCGAGCAGCGACCAGGTTCCGATGCTCATGTAGGCTTGATCGTCCGCGATCGGACCCAGACCGAAGACCGCCGACGCCGTGTCGTGGGAGCCGACGATCGCGAGCCGGGCGGTTTCGATGTCGATGAGAATCCGACCCGGTTTTGAGATGGGCAACTCGGGCACGGGCCAGCCGATCATGTCGAAAGCCTCGCGACACCACTCGCCCTTCGCGTCGACCAACTGCGTCGTGGAAGCGTTGGTCATCTCGATATGCGGAGGTGCGCCCAACAAGCAACCGATGAGGTCCGGCAGCAGCAGCCACATCGCGTCACGGATTTCCGGCGCCTCTTGGGCGCGGGCGAAGAGCTGATAGAAGGTGTTAAACGGCTGATGCTGGATTCCGGTGGCCCGGTAAAGGGCTGGCCGCTCCTCTTCGAACTGCCGAAAGACGCGCTCGTGCGAGAGATCGCGATAGCAAACCGGCGCCATCAGCAGCTTTTCACTCGAGTTTAAAAAGCCCTTATCGACGGCCCAACTGTCGAATCCAATCGTCGCCTCGTTCTCCTGAGCGAGCACCAGCGCCCGCTTGCAGAACCGCATGAGAACGTCCATATCCCAAAAGATTTGGCCACACCAGTCGACGGGTTCATGCTCGACTTGCTCGATGATTTCGTAAAGGATCCGACCGTCCTCGATCCATCCGGCGGCATAGCGAGCAGACGTCGCGCCCAGGTCTACGGCAACGGCTTGGATGGGGGGCATAGAGTCTAAGTGTAGCGTCAAACCCGCATCTCCAACCCAATCCGCCTGGCCAGATAGTGCCAGGGCATGAGCACCGGGTGATACCCGGTGAACGCCTCCACCACCGCGACGAGGTCGGAAGGGCGAAACGCCTCGCCGGCCCGAACGAGAGTCACCGCTTCCCACTCGTCCGGCTGAAACTTGCCTTTGAAATCTTCCAGACCTTGAAAGTTGTAGAAGACTCTCCCGATCTTTCGACCGACGGCCGTCACCGCCGCCAGCCACGCGGGAGGCGGCGAGATGGGCGGGGCGAGGCGAGAAAGAGGACACATCCCCATCGTCACCAGTTCATCACCCCGGATCGAGGAGATCGCTTCGTAGAGAGCTAGCTCGACCGTCCCATTGGGGGCATTCGGATGCCGGATGAAGTCCTCCGTGAGCCATCCCTTACGGCTCGGAATGGGGCAGAGCACAACGAATCCACAGACCTGGCCCTCTCTCTCAGCCACGAACAGCCGGCGATCGCCCCAGAAGGTGAACACGTTCGGCTCTACGAGAAAGCGCATGTTCGGGATCGGCTTGGATGCCAGCCATGCACGGAGGCACTCGATTACGCATTCATCTTGGGCCAGCATCTCCGGATTCCATTCCCTCACCGCCACCCCTTTGGCTCGGGCCCGACGGCGCTGTTCCTTTAGGGAGCGATGGTGATCGAAGGCTTCCAGAAAGCGGGAGGGCCGCCAAAGTGGCTGAGACCCGATGGCGGCAACGCCATAGCCCTCGCTCATCGCCACCCGATTCAGGCGGCTTTCGGCTCCGACATAGCAAATCCGGTCATGCGAGGTCTGCCATTCCGTCATGACCGAAGAAAGGTCTTCGGCGGCGCAGATGGGTGCCCCCGCGACGAGCCTATGTCCGGCGCACTCCACATAGCCGATCACGGCATCGTAAGAAGCCGAGAACCAGTGACTCATGCCCGGATTTAGGATCTGATAGCACGTCGTATTCCATCCGTGGCGCAGAACAATCTCGCGGGCACGGGCGAATTCGGGCATTACCTAGTCTTACGCAATTTCGATCTCGACGGTCATACCCCCGTCGGCTGGCCCTACTCCGGGCATTTGGATTAAGAAGAAGTCGCTCATGAACCCGTGAAAACATGATCCCAGTCTTACAATCCATAATCTCCCCATGAGCACCCAGGTGCTGGACGCGGCCGATATGCGGCGGACCTTAGGGAGGATGGCGCACGAGATTCTCGAGGCCCATTCGGGGACGGCTGATCTCGTCGTCGTTGGAATTATGCGCCGAGGCTGGCCCATCGCCAAGCGCTTGGCCTTCACCATGACCCAGATAGAGGGTGCCACCGTGCCGTGTGGCCGTATCGATATCTCGAATCATCGGGACGACCGAAAGCCGGCGCTCACCGATGAAAGCGAGATTCCCTTCCAGGTGGAAGGCAAAGTGGTCATCCTCGTCGACGAAGTGATCTACACAGGCCGCACCATTCGAGGCGCTATCAACGCGCTCATGGAGCATGGACGGCCGAAGCGGGTCGAACTGGCCGTACTCATCGACCGAGGGCATCGCGAGCTACCGATTCAGCCGAATTATTGTGGGAAGGTGGTCCAAACCGATCCCGAGGACCATGTGATTGTGAAAGTAAATGAAATGGACGGCGAAGATGTCGTCATCCTTCAGGGGGCAGTTTGAAGAACCTTCTTGGCATCCGTCATCTCAGTCCACAGCAGATAGAAGAACTTTTGCTGCTGGCCGCCGAGTTTAAGCTAAAGATCAGAGGTGACAAGCCCGTCGACTCGGTCAAGAAAGTCGTAGGCATGCTGTTCTTCGAGGACTCGACACGAACCCGCGTTTCCTTCGAGCAGGCCGCCTATTATCTGGGAATGAAGTCGACCAATTTTAGCGGGGCAGGCAGTTCGATGAGCAAGGGCGAGACCCTGAAAGACACGATCTTGACCCTCCGCTACGAGCGCCTTGATGCCCTCGTCATCCGCCACAAGTCGTCCGGTTCTCCTGGTCTCGCTGCCCAGTTCTTTGGGGGCCCCGTGCTAAATGCGGGCGACGGCCAGCATGAGCACCCGACCCAAGCCCTGGCCGATGCCTTGACCATCATCGAAAAGAAAGGTCAACTTGACGGCTTGACTGTGGCCATGGTCGGCGATATCGAGCACTCGCGTGTCGCTCGATCGAACGCTTGGCTACTCTCGAAGATGGGGGCGAACATCCGGTTCGTCGGGCCTCGAACTCTTTTGCCCGCGCACAGCGGCCTCCTGCCTGGTCAGATGTATCACGACTTGGAAGAGGGCATCAAGGACTGCGATGTCGTCATCACGCTCCGGCTCCAGAAGGAGCGAATGGTGAATGGACTGGGCAGCTCAGTCAACGAATATGCCCGGCTTTACGGCATCAATCGCGACAAACTGCGGTGGGCCTCACCCGACTGTCTCTTGCTTCACCCTGGCCCCATTAATCGCGGCGTGGAGTTGGACGACAGCGCCGCGGACGGAGACCAGAGTGGCATCACTTCGCAGGTCGAAAATGGAATTTATGTGCGGATGGCGGCCCTGAAATGGGCATTCTCCGGTGACACCGAGCAAGCGCCGAAAAAGGCGAAGAAGGGAGGCTCGAAGTGAGAGTACTGCTCAAGAACGGCTTGATTCTCGATCCTTCTCAGGATCTGGAGCTGATCGGCTCCCTCGTCATCGAGGACGATCAGATTGAATACGTCGGCGAAAATCTTTCGACCGAAGAGGATTTCGACGATGTCTACGACTGCACCGGGATGTGGATTACGCCCGGCCTCGTCGATCCCCATGTCCATCTCCGAGAGCCCGGCGATGAGCATAAGGAAACGATCGCTTCCGGTACGCAGGCCGCGGCCGCCGGTGGATTCACGACGATCTGCTGCATGCCGAATACATCGCCGCCCCTGGACAATCCGTCCCTGATCGATTTCATCATCGACCGCGCTTCCTCACCCGAATCCGGCGGTGTTTTCGTCGCCCCCGTAGGCGCGCTGACCGTCGGCCTGAAGGGCGAGCAACTCGCCGATCTCGCCGCGATGAAGCGAGCTGGCATCGTCGCCGCCAGCGATGAGGAGTTCCCGATTCAAAACTCCTACGTCATGCAGCAAGCGATGGAATACTGCGTCCAACTCGACGTGCCCGTCATGGTGCACTGTGAGGACACGAATCTGAGCGCGGGCGGCTCGATGAACGAAGGTGCCATGTCCACGGTCCTCGGCCTGAAGGGCATTCCCCGTAGCGCCGAGGAGATCATGGTCATGCGCAACTGCCTGTTGTCGCTGCATACCGGTTGTCAGGTTCACGTTATGCGCGTCAGCACGTGGGGCGCAGTGGAAATGATTCGCCAAGCCAAGTATCTCGGTGCACCCGTGAGCTGTGAAGTGTGCCCTCAGCATTTCGTCTTCACCGAAGAATCCGTTGGCGAGTTCGACACGAACTACAAGATGCTGCCGCCACTACGGACGGCCGTCGATATCGACATCATCCTGCAGGCTCTGCAAGATGGAACCATCGACTGCATCGCCAGCGATCACTCGCCGCACGCGTCATGGGAAGTTTCGGCTCCCTTCGACGAAGCTCCGTTCGGCCAGTCGGGATTGGAGTCGGTTGTCGGTGTGACGCTCACCTATATCACGCACAAAGGTGTCTTGACCCCGCTCGAAACGATCCGAAAGCTGAGCACTAAACCGGCTCAGATTCTACGGCTGGATGCGGGCACGCTGAAGCCCGGCGAGACGCCGGTCGCCCAGGTGACGGTCATCGACCCGAACATCGAGTGGACCTTCGACGTGAACCGCACGTTCACAAAGGGCAAGAACTCACCGTTCAACGGGATGGCGCTGAAGGGCAAGGCTCTTCTGACCTTCTCGGGAAGCGAGATTTATCGCGATCGTCTCTTTGATGAGTCGCGGATTAAGTCGGCCTAAACAAAAACCCCAGGCTGGAAGCCTGGGGGACACATGGGCTGGAAGCCCATGCCACAAAAGAAAAGGCGCGGTCTAAGACCGCGCCCGTAGATCACTCAATCGGCGGGAGTCGTTGCTCCGTCAAGTTGTTAGACCGGCTGTCTCGCAAAATCGTTCGCCGATTGCGCGAGAAACTTAACAAACTCGTCTAGAAATATAGAGTGCGGTGCCCCCGCACCGCTTTCCCTGATTCCCCCTGTGGTGTGGGGTGGCAATGTACCCCGCCTTTCCTTGCGTGGTGGCCCACACACCGGGTACGTGGCCACCCCGGCCTACACGGCCACTTATTCATCATCACATTTCCACCACTCACCACAGACTTCTCGGATATGCTCGCGGCGAGAGAGTCGCCATGATCCTGTCTGTCTTTTCCATCCTTCTGCAGCCCGCCACACCGCTAGAATTCGGACGCCGTGAATTGGCCCTCACCGCCCCGGACCGGGTGAAGGACGTGTCCATCCAGATCGTCTCTGCCCGCGAAAAAGAGTGCTATGCGATCACGCAAACGGGGACCAAGATCAAGGTCGTTGCGTCAGACCAGAACGGCGCCATGTATGGCGCGTTTGAGCTTGCCGAACGGCTCAAGAACAAGCAGGGCGTCAAAGCCGAGGGCTCGCCCTTCCTCAAAGACCGCGGCCTTAACCTCTTTCTGACCCTTCCATGGGACTACAAGAAGAACAACACCGATTACGACCCCGCCGCGCTCACTGACTCTGACCGCTGGTGGTTTCAGAACGACGATTACTGGGTCACCCTCCTGGACCTGATGGCGAAGAGCCGGCTCAACTGGCTGGACATTCATGGCTCATGGGACATCAGCGTCACCAACGCGCCGAACCTTTATGCCTACTTCGTCACCTCGAAAACATTCCCCCTCGTCGGCGTATCGCCGCAGATCAAGGCTCAGAACTTAGCTCGGCTAAACAAGGTGATCGAGATGGCCCATGCGCGGGGCATCCGCGTCTCCCTCATGGCCTACGAAGCAAATCTGAAGATTCCGCAAAACCCGAATCCCCCCTACGAAGCCACTGAGCAGAACATCTACAAGTACACGGCCGAGGTAGTCGAGCAGATGATCCGAAAGGCCCCGGGCCTCGATGCCATCGGCTATCGCATCGGTGAAAGCGGGAAGGGTGAGTCGTTCTTCCATTGCTATGGCGAGGCGGTGAAGAACAGCGGGCGAGAGATCCCGATCATCACTCGCTCCTGGATCACCCGCAAACAAAAGGTGCTCCCCCTCGCCCGAGCCAGCAAGGATTTCACGGTCGAGATCAAATACAACGGCGAGCAATGGGGCGCGCCATATATGGTCGCCGGCGGTCGAGTGGCGAACTGGTACAGCTACTCATTTGAGGATTACCTGAGCGACTCGGGGCAGAAGGGTGTCGCCACTTGGCG
>JBKJIP010000014.1:0-3575 GCA_046598515.1 Fimbriimonadaceae bacterium
GGATCCAAGTCCAAACATATAAGATCTCCCTCAAGGCGCCAAGTGCCAACAAGATTCAAATAACTTCCCTTTCCATCAGGATTGAAGATTAGTTCGGGGTACGGACTCTTTCCTTCACCCACCATTATTCTGTTCCACTGCCCAACAGGGTTAGGACGATCAGTTCTGGTTCCGCAACCCGTGGCGCAAACTAGAATGCTCAAGAACAGCACGTGCAGGAGTGCTCCCTTAGCCGAACTCAGTGCCATTAAGTTTATCAACGATCTCCGAACACTTTTACGAACCAGAGTCAATACTTTATGGAGCTTGGGGTCCCCTTGCCTCCGTATCCTTCCGCTTCGCTTCGCGATAGGCTTGCTCCGCGGCGCGGATGAAATCTTGGGGGAGATTCTTCGCCTTCAAGGGCTTGCCCACGGGCTCGAATCCGGTCAGGTAGGCATCCTCGAGGAACAGACCATTCGTCGGCTTGAACCTCGAAAGCAAACGGCTTCGGAGGCCTAACTCGACGTCTCCGAAAAGGGTTAAATCGAACTTCTCCCAACTCCGAGACGCTTTACCAAACTCATCCGCCGTACGGATCGGCTCGACCATCCCCAACGGCGTCCCCTTAGCCGGAAGTCGACGAACGGCGTATTGCTGGACGCCGACGACCACAAAACTGGTCTGTGGCGACAACCCCCCTTCCATCCATTCGGTCGGCTCCAATTGGATGTCCCGCAGGCTCGAGTCAGGTTCCTTTTCGAGATAACCCGCTACGGCGAGGGAGGTCATGAGCTGCTTCTGTCGGGAGCTGGACGAACCAAAGGTGACGCTCGCCCCTTGGGCGAGTTCGGGGATGCTCAGCTTGAGCGAGCCGAGTAGGGCCCACGACTCGTAGGGGTGGGTTTCCAACTCGTTGAGGGGGTCCACACCCAGGCGCCAGAGGGTCTTCCGATACGTCGACCAGAATCCGAAGTACACGGCCTGTTTGGTCGCATCGAAGTAATAGGAGGCGGCAGCCGGAATCGTCTCCGCTTTGGCCGAATAGTTTGCCCGCAGGAAACGACCGAGGACGGCTCGGTTGAACCGCTGTTTTTCCGAGATCGGGCCGTTCACCGGCCGGCCCAAGAACCACTGAGGCTCAGGGACCACCTTCAGGGCACCCACTGGCTCGGCGATGGCTTTCAGCTTGCCGAGTTGGAACTTGCCAGGCTGAAGGCAGGAGCGGGTCGCGAAGTCGAATCGGTCGGGAAGGCAGACACAAATCTCTTTGTCCTTCGCCCAACTGAGAATCGCCTCCGTGTTCCAAAAGTCGAGAGGGTCTACCTTCTCCGGAGTCAATAAGGCTTCTGTCAAAGCCGGCGTCGCCTTCATCTGGGGAATCTCTTCGAAAATCCCGGACACTTCCGCGCGGGGCTCGCGAAGGCGTTCGAACTCCTTCTGCAATCCGGTGAGCTCAAAATTCTCCGCCGGGGCGCGTTTGCCCAGTTCGTCGGGAGCGGCGTAGGCGTTGGTGCCGTAGCTCATGCTCGACTCCCCAATCGTAAACATCGTCTCTCCAGCCGCCCCATAAGCCGTCAACCAGATTCGGCTCGAACTGCCCATCTGCCACAGCTTGACGATGTACTTCATTGGGCGACGGCCCAGTTTGTAGCCAAAGCTCTTCAGATAGTTGCTCGCCTTTGGATCGTCCTGGGCATTTTCGGCGAGCTGGCTCAGCTCGTCCTCCATCGCGGTCAGGTGCTTGAGAGCCGTGTCGGGAAGCTTCTTCTGGGCACTGTTCGGTACGTTGCTGTAAGTCAGATAACCATCCGCCGGGGCGCTGGCCACCGCGACGGGGCCAAGGTCCAGCCAAATCTGCAGCAGATACCAGCCCGCGGGAGAGGCCTGCCACGGCGCGTCGAGGTTTCCGGACGGCTGATGCTTCAGGAAAGCCTGGATGCGCCCGTAGGCAGTCGGATTGGCCTTCAGCTTTTCGCGCACCTTGTCCATAAAGGTCTGCGCGGTCTTGATTCGGGCTTCGGCACTCGCGGCCGCAATCTCTTTGGTCCGCGCCTCGCTCCGCTGGAGGACGAATCCCGTCTGACTCTGCTTCCACTCCGCATCGAGCGCCCATGCGAGCTTTTTGCGGACCGTGCTCAGCGGCTCCTCCTTGAAGCGGATGACCATGATCTCGTTCGCATGCTCGGCGGCGCAGGAAAGCTTGACGCCACTCTGGTCGGTCAAGCTGGTGAGGACCTCCTTCAGTGGTCTCGCGCGCACCGCGAGAGACACATGAGGATCGCCTTGCGCCATCAGAGTCAAGAGAATCACGTTGATCATAGGCATGCTTTAGGTTACGGTAAGACGCTCCCGTTTGGAAGAAGTTCTTGCCGGTTCGAATAGCCGAGCGCTAGGCCTTATCTTCTTCTTCCGGCTTCATCGTCATCGCCATCGAGTAATGATGCTTGGGTGTGGCGATAAAGGCGATCACGAAGACGAGCACGATCCAAAAGAGCGGGATCATCCACGCCCAAGCCTCGGGATAGTCGGGTGGCAGCATGCCCTCCGCCTTGCCGCCCAGGGCGAATGACTGACGAAGCATCAGATAGGCGAACACGCCGCCCATCATCGAACCCGCGACGAAGGCGCTAGCTCCGGGCACGCCCGAAACTCGGCAAGCCAGGATGCCGAGAACAAGGGTGGGCACGGCCGCGAAGAGACAAGCCCGCATCACGCCCGAACCTAAGTGCAAGTTGCCAAAGAGGAAGAAGGGCCAGATGAACAGTCCGTAGCTCAGCAACGCGATTACGGCGAAGACCATGCAGCCACGAATGAGAGGCGCATCGGTGTCCACCCGCTTCATGCGGCCGCCTTCAATCAGTTCGTCGGTTTCCAGAGGTTCGAACGGCAATGTATTTCGAACGGTACCGCGCGGCTACCGCTCCACTGTGACTATCTGCTCATCAGGAGGCAAACACATGGTCTCCGTGCAAAGCTGATAATGAACCTTGAGGCTCAAGGAGCCCATTGAATTCACGCGGATGGGAATTCTCCACATGGTTCCGCGTTTCATCGGCTCCTGACAAAAGCCGCTGGCCGGCAGCAGAATTTCCGCGCTCGGTTGCCCCTGTAAATGACAGCCCTCAGGGATGAACAGGGTTACGAGCCCGGGTCCGCCGTCCTGAAGCTCGACTTCGATGCGCACTTGTGGCGTGGGTCCCGTTACTTCCAAGAATTCAGTATAGGCGAGAATCAGTGCGTCGCATGCTTGGGGGGCCTTTCGCATCCAGCCCGCAAGGCGACTAAACGACATGATTAGGTGCGGATGTTTGGCATCGGTTCTCAACAAAGCCCTAAGGGCGAGGGCGTTTCCGCTCGGAATCGGGGTGTCGAAGACCGGCATGGTCCGCCCGAAAAGCACTTCGTGGCGATCACTCGTGGCATGATATCCTCCGTTCGGATCGGCGAACCGGGCGACCGTTTCCAGCGTCAGGCGATCAGCCGCTGCCTTCCATTCCGAGTCGTGCATGGCCAGGCAGTGGCATGCATAGGCCATGGCCGCATAGTCCTCGAGGAACGCTTCATCTTCCGCTCCTACGATTCTCGGCAAAGGA
>JBKJIP010000042.1:0-3427 GCA_046598515.1 Fimbriimonadaceae bacterium
CCCCTGCCGGGGACTGAGGCTTAGCGGCAATGCCACAATCGACGTAGGAAATCGTTAAGTAAATGACTACAGGTCATCGCCCTGGGTTGGGGGCGCGGCGAAACATGACGGGCGGCCTGTAAGGCCGCGATGCAGACCCGGTCCGGTCCGGAGGAACCTCTTTCTGCCGCTACTCCGCTGGAGGCTTTGCGAGAATAAGGTGCCAGAAGCCTATACTCCCGCATGTTCGGGTTAATGATGTCGCTGGGCTGGGAGGCCATGAACCCCATCTGGGCACCCGCCGGAATCGCTGACGATGCGGATTCGCATGTCGCGTTCCGCGGCAAGTTCACCAGCGGACCGGGCCGAACCGAGCTAAAAATTCTCGGGGCGAGCGAATACTTGGTGTGGCTCGACGGGGAGCTCATCCACAATGGTCCCCCGCGATTTGCGACCGGCTTTCCGGAGTTCCAAACCGTTCCCTTGAAGACAAAGGCGGGTCCGCACACCTTGGCCGTACATGTCCGAAGCGAAGGGGCGACGACCCGGATCCTCAGCAACATGAAGCCGTTCCTTTGGTGCGTCATCACCGAAGGGTCAACCGATCTCAAGATCGTCTGGAAATGCGAACGGATCCCCGGCTATCGCGCGCGGGCGGGGCGGATTAGCGACATTCTCGGCTGGATCGACTGGCTCGATACCCGCGCTGGTTGGCCGGACTGGCAAAAGCCGGGCTTCGATGATTCGGGCTGGAAGAAGCCGGTGAAGGTCGACCCGCCGGCAGGAAATCTCAAAGAAGTTAGGACGGGCGATGTTCGGTTGAATGTCGTTCCTGCGAAGCTCATCGCCAACGGGCAAATGTGTACGACATTCGGATACGAAGCCGACGATCCCGGCGTGCGTTTCTTCTTGGCTGACCTCGAACCCAAAGGCTTGCCACCCCAAGGGGTTTGGCGACGGTACGATCTCGGCCGGATTCGCTTGGGTCGGCCCAAGATCACGCTCGATGTGCCGGCCGGAACGGTCGTGCAAATCGCGATGTGCGAGGCGTTGGAACATGACCGGGTCCATCCCTGGATCACGCTTTCGGGCTCCCGATCGCTGAATATGGATCACTTCGTCGCCCGAGGCGGCGTGCAGGAGTTCATGCCCTTCACCCCCAAGGGTGGGCGTTTCTTGGAGGTTCACGTGATGAACACCAAGGCAAAGTTCGTCAAGGAAGATTTCCTTGAGCGCACCTATTTCGGGGACGCGATCGGCTCCTTCGAGTGCGACGATCCCCTGCTGAACAAGATTTGGCAGACCGGCGTCGAAACGGTTCGCGCCTGCTCCGAGGACGCCATGGTCGACTGCCCAACCCGGGAGCGCGGCCAGTGGACGGGCGACGTCGCCAGCGTTGCTTCCGAAATCGTGGGCGCGGCCTTCGGCGATCTAAGGTTGAGCCGAAGGGCTCTCGTCCAAGCCGGCCAGGCCGCGCGGGCGGATGGACTTGTCGCCGGAGTTGGTCCGGGCGATCCTGGCTACCTCTCCACCTATGCGGCGCAGTGGATCACGGCCTGCGTTCGTTATTGGGAGATGACGGGCGACCGCAGTTTGCTTGAGGAACTGGTGGGCGCGGCTCGCAAGAATGTAGCCGCCTTCGAAGCGAAACGGACCAAGGACGGCGTCGCCGATGACCTCGGCTGGGCTTTCGTCGACTGGGGCTATGTTCGCAACGAGGGTCCCAGCGACATGTCCCTCAACCTACATTATCTCATCGGCGTCCGGTCGATGATTCGCTGGGAGAAAGCTCTTGGAAACGATACATCGAAGTTCGAAGCGATTGCCAAGGAAGTGGAATCACTCGCCAGAACTTGGATCAGAGGGCAGATCGGGCCCTCGTCGGACTGGAGCAAGGTCGGATACCATCGCGGCTCCCTCGCCCTCCTTGCCGGGATCGTGCCCGCGTCGGAAATTCCGAATTGCACCGCGATGATCAAGAAGCACCTACTCTCCTGCTTCCCGAACGATCCCAAAGCGCCTCGGCTGAGCGACCCCGGCGTTTCCGAGCCTAGGGTGATGACGCCCTACTTCGGCCATTTCGCCTTCACTGCACTCTTGGAAAACGGGGAGCTCGACTTCGTGCTCGGCCAATATCGCACCGGATGGGGCTGGATCCTCAAGCAGGGACTGACGACGTGGGCCGAGGTCTTCGACCTGCGGTGGTCGCACTGCCATGAGTGGTCGGGATGCCCGACGTGGCAGTTGACCCACTTCGTGCTCGGCATCCGCCCTCGATTTGATCTCGGAGAATCCACTTTTGAATTCAAGCCCTCGCCTGGCAGTTTGAAGCGAGCGAAGGGCAGCTATCCGCTGCCCGGAGGGGGCGCCCTTCAAGCTTCATGGGAAAGGAAGCCAGATGGACTGCACGCCAAGCTTAGTTCGCCGAAGGCGGTCACCATCATCCTTGACGGGAAAAGGCACTCGCTAAGTGCTGGCAAACCGCTTGACTTGAAGCTTCCCCAGGACTAGTTTCCGTGCAAGGCTTTCCACTGATCGTGGATCATCACGATCTGACCGCCGTGGTAGCTCTCGTGCTGGATGACATGCCCCAAGATCCACGGCATGCTGCACATGTGGCCGCCACCGCCCAGTTTGCCGGTTTCCGGCCCCGGCCATCGCTTGATCGCCTCTAGAGTCCGCTGGCGGTAGCGGTGGTGGAGGGCGTAGTACCAGGAGAGTGGTTGAGGGGGAGGATCGGGCCAGGTGCAGCTATCCGCGTCGATCTCGTTCCACATCAGTTCAAGCTTGTCCTCTTCGCTGATTTCGGCATCTAGGGCGACCATTTCAAACCAGTAGAGCTCGGCAATGATCAGATGGAGCATGAGAGACCCGATGCTGGGGCCACCCGGTCTTAGTCGCCAAGTAACGACTTCGGCGGGTAAATCCGGCACCCAGAGCTCTCCTCGCCAGTCATTTGTTGCGTCTTGAAGGACTGCGCAGAGGAGCCCGTAGGGCTCGGGATACCCGGGGAGTGGCAGGACCTCGCGCTCCATTTGCATCGTTCAAGAATAGCCGATGGAACCTGGGGTCGTGGTTAACGGTTTCCTCTTGTGCATGAAGCTCACGCGCCGCCAAATCTTGACCCGAGGTTCGATCGTGGCGGCGGGTTTGGCGGGAATCGACGCTTTCGGTATCGAACCGCGATGTTTGGTGTTCAACCAGGTCGAGATTCCGATTCATGGCCTTGGTGCTGAGCTGGACGGCTATCGCATCGCCCTCTTAAGCGACTTCCACATTCCCAAGAAGGCCACCCTAGATCTGGTTCAAAGCGCGTGTCGGATCGCGATGAAGTTTCGGCCCAACCTGATTGCCCTCCCTGGCGACTTCGTCCATAAACGCGATACCGGCGTGATCAGCTTCGCCGGCTACTTCGATTCGTTGCAAGCTCCGGACGGAGTTTGGGGGA
>JBKJIP010000309.1:0-4454 GCA_046598515.1 Fimbriimonadaceae bacterium
CCCAGATTGAGCGCCAAATGGCGCACAATCTACCGTGCATCGTGAGACGCTGCTCCAGCATCTTGGAGAAGAAACAAAAGCTTTTGGCGCCGTAACTCCGCCCATCGTTCAAACCTCGCTTTTCGTATTCGAAGATGTCGAATCTTTCATTAATCGGGACGATTCCAAGGAAGGGGAGCCCTGGGTCTACAGCCGCGTCGGCAACCCGAACCTCTCGATGCTCGAAAAGAAACTCGCGATGCTCGAGGGCACAGACTCGGCGAGGGTCTTCAATAGCGGCATGGCGGCAATTTCGGCCGCCATCCTGAGCGTCGTCGAAACGGGATGCCACGTCGTCTGCGTCGACACGGCATACGGGCCTACCCAGCAACTCCTGAAAGATTATCTGCCTAAGTTCGGCGTGACCACCACCTTCCTCCCCGGTCGCACCACCGAAGAAATCCTGGACGCCATCCGCCCCGAGACCAGGCTCGTCTATCTCGAATCACCTGGTTCCATCCTCTTCCGGCTCCAAGATTTCGAGGCCATCACCGCCTTCTGTCGAGAGCGAGGCATTGCCACCATCACCGATAATTCCTACTGCTCCCCGATCTTCCAGCAGCCGGCCAAGTTCGGCGTGGACATGATCGTCCATTCCGCCACGAAGTACCTCTCGGGCCATAGCGACGTCGTCGCTGGCGTCGTCGCTGGTCGCAAAGAGCATCTCACGCGAATCGCCAAGAACGAGATGCCTTTATTGGGGGCCGCTCTGCCGCCCTTCCCGGCTTGGCTTATGCTCCGCGGCATGCGCACGCTTCCGATGCGAATGCGCTACGCCCAAGAGGCCGGCAACGCGATCGCCAGTTGGCTCAATGACCGGCCTTTTGTCGATCAGGTCTTCCACGCCGGATTCGATACGAGCGAACTTCGGCAAAAACAGATGGACGGAACATCCAGTCTCCTGAGTTTCCAACCGAAAAATCAAGCAAGGGAGTGGTCCGTAAAGTTTGTGGAAGCGCTGCAAATCTATCAACTTGGTGTGAGCTGGGGCGGCTTTGAGAGCCTCTGCGTCCCTCTCGAAATGCAGCCCGGCGACTGGCCCGAAAAGCGGTACATCATCCGACTCTACAATGGTTTCGAGCACGTGCCCGACCTCATAGCAGACATAGCGCAGGCCTCGGAGGTTGCCGGTTGATTCTGGTTGTTGGCGGTGCGGGCTATATCGGCTCGCATATGTGCCTCAAGCTCCAAGAGGCGGGCGAGCGTTTCGTCGTTTTCGACAACCTCACAAGCGGACATGAGGCGGCTCTGATGGGCGCGAAGCTGGTGCAAGGGGATTTGAGATCCCGCGAGGACCTCGACAGCGTATTCGCCGATCACGACTTCGACATCGTCATGCACTTCGCCGCCAACATTTCCGTCGGCGAGAGCGTTCGCGAGCCCGCAAAGTACTTCGACAACAACTTTGCCGGCGTGCTCACCCTTCTCGATGCGATGCGTCGACGCGAGGTGTCCCGCTTCGTCTTCTCATCCACCGCCGCCGTCTTCGGCGAGCCCGAGTATGTCCCGATCGACGAAGACCATCCGAAGGCACCCACGAGCCCCTACGGCGATAGCAAACTGATGGTCGAGCGGGCCTTGGCCGCCTATGACACGGCTTATGGACTCAAGAGCGTCTGCCTGCGGTACTTCAACGCCGCCGGCGCCGATCCCGAGGGGCGCATAGGAGAGGATCATTCGCCCGAAGAGCATCTCATTCCCGTCGCCATCCTCGCCGCTCTTGGTCTGCGCCCGCCTTTGAAGATCTTTGGAACCGATTACGATACTCCCGACGGGACCTGCATGCGCGACTACATCCACGTCATGGACCTCGCCGTGGCCCACCAGCTCGCCGTCCTGCACCTACGGGCAGGGAAGGGCTCCCAAGCCTACAACCTCGGCAATGGCCAGGGCTTCTCCGTTCGTCAGGTCATCGAGACCGTCGAGAATATCTCGGGTCGCGCCGTACCCCGCGAAGATGCCCCCCGACGCCCCGGCGACCCCGCGCGATTGGTTGCTTCCTCCGAGCGAATCAGAAAGGAACTCGGCTGGCTGCCGGAGTTTGACAAGCTAGAGACGATTGTCGAGCACGCCTGGAAGTGGCACCGAGACCACCAGCAGGGATTCGTGTCTGCCTAGGGCGTTATCGTAATCGTGGTCACTTTATTGGTTCGGCCGCTGTAGAAGGTCACGTTGGCATTCGTCGTCGCCGTCACCGGCATCGTTTGCAGCCGCATTGAGCCGTAGTTTCGGTCTTTTAGGATCACCATCGTGTCGGGCATCGGAAGTGCCTGACTGTCGCACAGGATTAGGCACTCCATATAGTAGTTCACGCGGGCCGTGACGGTAGCCGAAATGGTAACCAGCCCCCCACCTTTTAGAGTCGAAGGAATGGCGGAAACGCTCGCCGCGTCGGGATAGATGTAGAACTCCATCTCTCCCTCTGAAACCCGAGTTTGCGACGCTTGACGAGTAAGTCGATAGATGGCCCTATCCCGCCCAGCGAATCCTGCGTCGGGAACGTAGGTGTAGGTTCCATCTTGGTTCAATGTCAGAGCTCCATGAAGAGGGGATTGGACGAGAGCAAGCTGAGCGTTCCAATACTGGAAATCGTTGCCGAGAACGCCAGTGGCCGAGCTAATCGTCTCACCCAGATATGCTCCACCGATGTCGTTGTCCGCGAATGGCCCTGTCTCGTACTTGACGATAAACGCGTCGGTTCCGTTCGCGCCGCTAAACGTCCCGATCGCGAACACGTCTCCGCTGGCATCTGCCTTCATTTTGGTCGCGATTGCGTAGGGCACCTGTCCATTGGCTGTCGAGCCAAAAATCCGTTCCTCCCAAATTATGCTTAGGTAGGGATTCCCGCCGTAGGTTCTGGTTTGGTAGCCCGCGATGGTTAATGGTCGGGGTCCACTGCCGATTAGAGAGCTCCCGGTGTAGAACTCGTCTTTTCCCGGACCGGTGCAGAGAGCCCTTATGTCCGGCTCACCAAAGCCGATGAACTGGGTCGTGAAGCTTCCGCCGGCGGAAATGCCAAAGGACTGGTCAAGTTGTTGCCCCCCTTGGTCATACCGAGTGGCGGCGTAGTAGGTGGTGCCCACAGGATCACAAGACAAACTCTTGACCGATGGGCGATAGTAAAAGTAGTTGAATGAAGCGACACGAGCCTGCTTCACGCCATTCTTATCAAAGAAGTTCTCGAACACATAGTTCGATCCATTTAAGGTCACTTCGCAGGCCATCACGAACAGGTTATCGTTCGCCATGACGAAGCCCCTCGGATAATCCACGAATCCGTTCTTAACGTGGGTCATCCAGAGTTGAGTGGAGGATCGATTGTATTTGACGATCGTATTCCAGCATCCGTTGGGAAATGCGTTGTGTACACCGCAAACATAGATGTTGTCGGAGGCATCGACGATTACTTCCACCCCATGCTGATCGACGGCCGAAATTCCGGGATACGAGTAATCCCGCGACCATGCAAGGGTTCCAGAAGTAAGGAAATGTGAAGTTCGCATGACCTTTCCGCTGCCCGAGTTCGTATAGCCCGTCGCCGTGGCCTCACCGAGGGAGCTTACAGCTACGGCGTACCAACTCGAACCCGCCGCCCCCGTTCCCGCCACATCGTATAAGACCGTCCCTCCGGGGGAGATTCGGACGATGCGGCTCTGCCCATCTGTCGGTGGATTGAACTGTGTATTTCCGACCACGACGACATTGCCACCCGAATCAACGGCAAGCCTCTGCGCCGATGAATGGCCCGACGTGCCCGGCAGCACCTTCTCCCAAATCTTGTTTCCGTTGCGGTCGAACTTAACGATCAGAAACGCATTCTTTCCCGCAACAGCCGAAAAGCTCGTACCGCACGCGTAGATGTTCCCCAGGGAGTCAAAGCCTAAATCCTGATAGGAATCACTCCCGGGAAAAGAAGTCGTCTTTATCCACATCCGCGAAGCAGGCTGGCTCAGGCCCAGCGAAGCCACGAGAGTAAACAGAATGACGGCGATGCGGCGCATGCCACATTATCCGTCAAGCATCCTTGAAATGAAACACCGTCGATCAGACTTTGCGCAAGTCTCTGAATCTTCATATCACGGAGTAGTTCGACCGTCCCGGTCGAAAGTCGAACTCACGGCGTAATTGTAAGTTTCTTCGTAAAGCTAAGTCCGGCACCCGAAACCGTCACGTTGGCTTGAACTGTAGTGGGAGGCGTCGACGTTTCCACGGGCACTTCGATCTTCGTTCCTCCAACCGGAATGCTCACGGAGGTAGGGGGATTGCAGTAGGCACTGTCACTCGTGATCGTGCAAGCAAACGGGGTTGGGCCGGCCCGTCCCAAAATGTAAATCGTCAATGTGCTGGACGCACCCCCGGTCACCGAGGTGGGTGTGAACTTAATGCCGTACAGCTTGGCGGGTTGGAGCGATGTG
>JBKJIP010000188.1:0-2942 GCA_046598515.1 Fimbriimonadaceae bacterium
CGCCTGGCTTCTGCACGGCCGCGTGAACTTCGCCGCTAATCCCAAGACCACAGTTTTCTTGGAGGGCACCGCCGTGAGCGGCGGCGGCGACGCGAATACCACCCGCGGTTTCGATGCCACCTACGGCACCTCGCACGTCTTGCTTGGCCTTATGGACATCCAAGGCTATCGAAACCTGAACGCCCTCGAGATGGGCGTCTCGTTTAAGCCGACCGCAAAAGCGGAGTACCTCTTCACCATCGGACGCTACGGACTCCGAGATAACCGAGACGGCTGGTACGGCACCGGCGGCGGCATCAACCGAGGCCCGGGTGGACAGTTCATCGACCCAACCGGCACTGCCGGTCGGGACGTGGGCACGGAGTTCAACCTCATGGGCCGCTGGGTGACGGGTAGAGACCAGTCCTTCCAAGCCGAGTTCGGCCTCTTCAAGCCCGGCAGCTTCGTGCGCTCCTTCAACGGAGCGGCGACGAAGGATTCGCTCTGGATGCTGCTGACTTACAACATCAAGTTCTAGAAATCACACCCTCCCCTTTTGGGGGAGGGCCTGTGACCGAGGGAACTGGGGGGAAACTGGGGTGGGGTGAGGCGGCTTTGGAATGTCCATGAGCTACTGCTTCGCGTAGCGAGCCGCTACCGCCAACGCCGCTTGCAGTCCCGGCGGCATGCCGATCTCGCCACCGCTGTTGACGATGCATGCGACGACCAGTCCGGCCCTGGGGAATACGCAAAGCTGGGCGCGCATGGTCCCGTTCGATCCGTTGTGGCCATGGAAAGTCTCGATGCCCGGGAAGCTCTCGATTCCCCAGCCGCATGCGTAAATCAACTCACCCTCCGGCTCCTTTTCGCCCTGATGGAGCCGCTTCACAGTCTCGGCCTTAAGAATCCCGTCTTTCCCATTAAGCCCATTCAGGTGCTCCTGACCGAATCGGCAAAGGTCAGATGTCGACATCCACATTCCCCCGCCCGCTGGCGCGGCGAGAATCTCTAAGGGGCCGCGGAAGTCGACCGGCCGAAGTCCGTCTGGCCCTGGGATATGGCCCATCGCATGATCTTTGGGCAAACCGGAAGAGCCCGCAAAGCTATTCTTGAGTGCCAGCGCGTCGAAGACTAGCTCCTTCACGAGCGTCTCGTAGGGTTTGCCGGTCACGCGCTCGGCGATATGGCCGAGAATAGAGAAGCCGGCGTTCGAATACTCATAAACCTTTCCCGGCTCGCCGAGAGGATCACGACCGAGGATGTCGGTCACGTAGTTCTTCCGGATTTCAATCGGATCGGTCGCCTTCCCAACGATCTTCTCAACCGTAGCCCGCGTGAAATTCGAATCGGCGGGGATGCCGCCACGGTGGTGCATGATCTGTTCGAGCGTCGCCTTCTCGTAACCCGGCTTCATCGCGATATCGGGCAGCGATTCCTTGAGGGTTTGATCCCACTTCAACTTGCCCTGATCGATAAGGATGCCTATGATCGTGGTGGTGATCGGTTTGCCGATCGAGCCTATGCTGAGGGGATCGTTGGGGCCGATCTTGGGTTCCTTGCCCACTTCCTTCACGCCCGCGACGGCCGTTTCTGTCTTACCATCGCGCATTACGGAAAGCGAAACACCGGGCACCTTCAGCTTTTCCTGGACTAGCCCGGCGAGATTGGGCAAGTCCTTCCAATCGAATAGGGCCGCCTCCGGTTTGCGCGACATCTCAACCATCACCCCACTCATTTTTAAGGGCCGAGTTGTGAACCGGAGGCGGAAGTCGAGCTTGATGCCTTGCTGGTCCGTCACGGTCGCGGCTATCCAATCTTCCTCGACTTTGGGCTCTCCTTCGACTTTGAAGGGGGCGCCCTGCTGAGCGAGGTCCATCAGGCGGGCGACTCGGTCTTTCACGGGAACGGTGGTAGTCGCCTTCTCTGTTACGAACCGCGTCATCGCCGCCTCGTCCTTCTTGTTCAAGGCCGCGATGAAGCTGTTGAATAGCGCAACCGGGCTGTCTTGAACTGGAGCGGCCGCAAAGAGAAGGGCAAGGGAGAGAATCATAAGTCTATTCTGGAACGTAAAGTATTATTTGAAAAGTTTCCATTTTTCAAATATTTTATTTGACTTCGCTGTTTGTCCGACGTTCACGACACACCCCCTGGTGTGTCGCGCCACCCAGCTATCGCCGAGACCGTAAGCCGAATGAGTTTGTTCACGACACACGCCCTCGTGTGTCGTGCCACCCAGCCATCGCCGAGGTCTATAACCCGAAACATCGAAATCAAAATGACTCTGACCCCCGAACAACTGGAATGCCTCGCCTCGCCCGCCTGTTCGAGCGTGTTCCGGGCGCTTCGCGCCCTGGGGCGAGCGTCGGCAAATGAGATTGCCTCGAAGGTCGAGCGCTCGGCGGCAACGGTGATCTATCATCTTCGCCGATTAGAGGCATCGGGACTGATCATTATCGTCGAGCGACGAGCGGCAAAACGTAAGCCGGAGGCGATCTACGAGCCGAAGGGTTCGAGTTTCGAACTGCCCCATGGCGCCGAGGCTCGCGATCTGCGCATTAGGGCCGTCCAAGCCGGTCTGCGGCACGCGATGCGAGGCTGGGAGAAGGCAAGCCGCTTGGAGTCCGGATCGATGCAGGTCATCCAAGCTCAAATCCGCCTGAAACCCGAGGACCAAGCCAAGTTCGAGGCGATGATCGAGGAGGCGTCCAGATTCGCGAAAGCGCACGAAACAGAAGAAGGGGTTCTTCACCACTGGTCTTCAGTCGTGTACCCCGAGACCTGAAGGTCGTGTGTCGGAAATCTTGTGGGTCGCGGATGCCCGTCCCGCGACAAGGGTGAGCTACACGCTGGCAGGGCACGATGCATCCCTGCCCTCCATGGATTACCTCAATCAAACATGCTGGCCGCGAACTCGTCGGGCTTGAAATCCTTCAAGTCGCCGACCTTCTCGCCCGTCCCGATCA
>JBKJIP010000356.1:0-4259 GCA_046598515.1 Fimbriimonadaceae bacterium
AGCCGGGGCCAAGGGGAGGGGTAATCAGTTCTGCTTCACGTTGAGGTTCACCGTTGCCGTGCTCGTGTTGAGCCCAGCCTTGGTGAGTGTGTACTTGAACGAGTCGGGTCCGACGTAGCCCGACGCCGAGGTGTAGTTGAAGAAACCGGTGGATCCGATCGTCACTGTGCCGTGCGCGGGCTGCTGGGTGATCGTGATCGCGGCACCACCCGCGTACCGATCATTGTTCGTGACTGGAAGATTGGGCCGGAACAGCCGTCCCGTCTTCGCCTGGTACACGCCGTCTGTCATCGCGACTGGGGCCTGCTGCACGCAGACAACCTGCATACCATTTAGATCGCTACGCCAGTTGACGATGTCGCCGCTCTTGAAGTTGTAGAGGTTATCCTGCTCCATGTATGGCAGCAACAGCGCAATCAGCGACGTTCCCCAGCTGAAGCGAAGGACATTATTCGCATTCAGTTTGAAGCCGGTAATGACTTCGTTGTTACACAGCGAGGCGCAAATCTCACCATACGGATCAATTGCAAGCCCACCCGAGAAGACGGAGTTAACGGGCGAGATCCAATCTCCCGTTACATCGAGATTCTCGTTGAATGAGTACACCCGAGCTCGGGGGCCTTGATCGAACAGGAAGTTGATGCGCTTACCCGTCGGCAAGCCCGAAGCTGAATCACGCGGGGACGTGATGGCCGAGCCCTCCGCATACGGGGTGTCAAAGAAGTCCACTTCCATGCCGGTGGCAGGATCGATCTTGCTCACCCGGCCATACGACCGGAATACACCCGGATTGGGCTCCTCGGTCCCGCCGTATCCGAAGTAGGCATATCCGTTGATCAAGCTGTCATTAAGGATCGTCGTTCGGACGAACGGTCCCGTTTGGGTGGCACCGAAACTAAAATTCAGTGGGCCGTTCGGAGCGTAAGACTGAACCGTCGGACCTGAGTCCATGAGAAGACCGATAAGGATCGCGATGATCCCATGTGTCGTGATTTGGGGGCGATTAAAAGCACCAAACTCGAGCTGAGCAAAGTTGAAGCTGATGCTGCTGAGCATGATATCGGTGAAGCCCAGAAACGACTGGTGACGAGATCCCTTCTGCGCGACGCCGCAAAAGTAGATCCGGCCATTCGGGTCCACGGTCACGTCCGTCGGCTCCTCAAACCCGCCGGCCATCGTGGCGGCCTGCATTTTCTCGGCCACCAAGTTCAGGCTGGAATCGAACTTGCCGATGTAGATCTGAGAATCCTGGGACCCCGTGGGCAGGGCTTGACCGATCGCATAGAAAAACCCGCCATGTTGAATCACTTTGTGAAACTGCAGGGAACCGCCGCCCGGGGGCGAAACTTCCACGAAGTCATGGAGCGCCCGATTCGGTTTGAGAATCGTTATGTTGCCTTTCAGCGTTCCGTTCGACTGCTTGCTGGCACCGGCAAAGCATAGATATTCGCCATCCGTCAACTTGCCGTCTCGGATGATGTCCATCGAAATGTCACTCGACAAGTTGGATCGCGTCCACGCGACCTTCGAGGGTTGGGCGACCGCGGACGCTCCGATGGCGACCATGGCGACGAGGATGCTGCTCTTAATTCCTTTCTTCATATCAAACCTTCCGGCCCGGAGTGGGCTTGATGAGATTGTAAAGATATGACCGTCACAGAAACGTCACAGCCGCCAAAGCGACATACTGACTGGCCATGGATCAACCGCAGTATCTCGAACGAACCGTCGCCGCATGGACGAAAATGAGCGTCGACTTTCGCGATCCCGGCCACCGCTCCTGGGCGAGCGACTCGATCACCTGGGGCATCTGGAACATCCCCGAATCGGAGATTCGAGCGTTTGGCGATCTTTCCGAGCTAAAAGGTAAGAAGACGATCGAACTTGGCTGCGGAACGGCCTATTTCTCCGCATGGATGGCGAAACTCGGGGCGGAGCCGACCGGCATCGATCCCACACCGGCACAACTCGCGAACGCTCGTCTCTTTCAGGAAGAGTTCGGGATTTCGTTTCCGCTGTTCGAAGGCTTTGCCGAAAGAACTCCGTTTGAGGATGCCTCCTTCGATGTCGCTTTCAGCGAATACGGGGCCAGCATCTGGGCCGATCCGCATGCGTGGATTCCAGAAGCCGCACGGATTTTGAAGCCGGGCGGTCTCTTCGTTTTTCTTCGAAACCACCCTCTTTCCATCATGTGCACGGGCTCGACCGGGCCCGTGACGGATCGGATGGTTCGCCCCTGGTTCGGCCAGAACCTCGTCGAGTTCACTCCGGAGGAGCCGGAAGAGTTTCATCTGCCGACAGGCCCTATGTTTCGTTTGTTGCGTGACTCAGGATTTGTGGTTCAAGACATCATCGAGATCCAGGCCCCGGAGGGAGCAACGGCCAGCTACGAGTATGTGACGGTGGAATGGGCTAGGCAATGGCCAAGCGAAGAGATTTGGGTGGCGAGAAAAGCCAGGTAGGCCAGGTTCCGTTCTGGTAGCACTGCAGTTCGTCTTCTCGGATAGGAGAGGGATCAAGTTTCCAACGCGCATGGCGGGACCATTTAGGGTGACGGGCGTCGCAGGGAAACGGGCGGTTTGAAGACACAGCAGGGCGGTTAGGGCAATCATAGGCGGAGCATTCCTTTCTGTGATAACACAGGTGCCCAGGGTTTGAGACTACATCCAGCCCTTCTTCTTAAAGAAGTAGATTTCCAGTCCACAGAAAGCGGCCATCGTCGCGACTGCGAAGGGATAACCGAACCGCCAGTCCAACTCGGGCATGAACTTGAAGTTCATGCCGTAGACACCCGCTACGAGGGCGGCCGTCATCAGCAATGTGGAGATGATCGTCATGTTCTGCATGACGCGGTTGAGCTGGTTCGACTGCATCGAAAGGTGGGCGTCCATGACTGCCGAGAGGATGTCCCGCTCCATATCGATCACTTCGATGATTCTGAGGGCGTGGTCAAAGATATCTTGGAAATAGGGAAAGCTTTCGGGCGGGATGATCGCCGCTTCGCGGCGGAGCATGCCGTTCAAGATATCGCGAAGCGGGCCGATGCGACGCCGCATTTCCAAGAGCCGCCGCTTGAGCCCAAGCGTGTCCGCGATCTCCACCCGCTTTCCGGAGTAGATCGACTCTTCCATCTCATCGATCTCTTCGTTGATAGCATCGATGACGGGATAGAAATCGTCCACCATCAGGTCGAGGAGGGAGTGGGCGATGTCGATGATATTGTCGTGCCGGGAATGATTGCGTTTGAGACTGGACGCGTAGTATTTGTCGATCGAGTCAACTGACTCGGTAGATACCGTCACAAGCGCGTTCGGTCGAATGAAAAAGGCCACCTCGACGTAGGCTTCGCAATCGTTCTCTCGGCGAACGGCGGGGGCTACGAAGAAGATGAGATCGTCTTCCTCGGTGGATAGGGTCGGCCTCTCGTGAGGGCTCAAGGCATCCTCGGCCAGGAGGGGGTGAAAGGCGAAATGCTCTTCCAGAAGTTCCTTGGCAGCGTCGTGGTCGCGAGCGACCACATCGACCCAAAGAATGTCGGAGCCGTGCAGGTAGGAGTAGAGCGCTTCCTCCTGACTGAGCGCTGACGCCTGTCGGTCGAAAATCAAAGCCCGAACTTGCAGTCCCTCGCTCATCGCTACATTTTGCCCCGAAACCGTTTCCGGGTTGTGAGGTGAGCCATTTCCGAAGATCAGGCCTCACGGCACTGGTCGCCACCGCCATCCGTGGCGGAATGGCGGGAACAAGACTTCCGCGCCAACTTACTGTGTGGGGCGCGGATGCCCGTCCCGCGCCTTTCGGAGATACCGACCACGCTCCAAGGATCGTGAAGGCGCGTGATGTTATAGCCCGGGCCAAGCCAGACCTCGATGGCCGCACACTCAAACCAATGCAACGGTTTCATTGTCGTGCGCCGTCCAGCTGCGGCCAAGGCTGAACGCCGCTAAACCCCTGTGTGGGGCGCGGATGCCCGTCTCGCGCCTTTCGGAGTTCCGACCACGCTCCCAAGGATCGCATCGCGATCCTCTCCCGCGCTGAAGGCGCGTGATGTTATAGCCCAGGCCAAGCCAGGGCCCCGAGGGCCGCGCCGGCCTGGGTAGACCGCCAACCCACAAAGCCCGAAGATTGAGCCGCACACGACAAGGGCGATAGCCCGAGGGAGGTGCGACTCAATCTTCGGGCGGTTTGAGGGTCGAGGCTTGCCCCATGCGCTGCGAGGCACGTTGCATCCTCGCACTCCCTTGGATCTGGGCTCGTTTGGG
>JBKJIP010000338.1:0-3644 GCA_046598515.1 Fimbriimonadaceae bacterium
ACAACGACCTCGGCATGGCGACGGCGAACACCCTCGCCGGCGTCCTTGGGGGTGCCCGACAAGTCGAAGTAACCGTAAACGGCATTGGTGAGCGAGCGGGCAACACGTCGCTCGAAGAAGTTGTGATGGCCCTCTACATCCGAAAAGATCTCTTTAACTGCGAGACGGGAATCAAGGCCGCGCAGCTTTTGGCGATTTCGAAGATGGTCGCCCGGTTGACCGGCATGATGGTTCAGCGCAACAAGGCCGTCGTCGGCGCGAACGCTTATGCCCACTCGAGTGGCATCCATCAAGACGGCGTTCTGAAGGATCGCTCGACATACGAGATCATCGCGCCCGAGCTTGTCGGCGCGGAAAAGTCGGAAATTATTCTTACCGCCCGATCCGGCCGCCATGGGCTCAAACATCGACTCGCCGAGCTCGGCTTTAACTTCACGGAGGAGCGCTTTGAGGACCTCTACAATCGGTTTATCACCATGGCTGACGCGAAAGATGAGATCGGTGATGAAGATTTACGTGTTTTAGTTGGCTAATTTCGAACGATTGCGCTTTATAATGATTCTATGAAGCGCTTGCTGATCTGGTGCGCCAGCTCTGTTGCCGTTACCGCGGTGGCCGCGAGCGCGTTCATGTATGGTCGCTCCGAGATGCAATCGGAGTTCGAAGTGGGTCTCGACACGATCAACTCCAGCGCACCCAAGGTTCGCCCGAGCGTCGAACAAGTCCGCGCAACCGCGGAAAGCGTCGCTTCCTCGTCCGCTGTTTTGACGCTCATTCAAACCAAGGCGTATGCCATGGACACCATCACCGGACGAAGACAGCGCTTGGAAGAGACCTGGCGGAAGGCAGATCCCCAGCGGTGGGAAGCGTTCGACATCAACGATCGCCACCTCGTGACCTTCTACGCGGTCAAGTTTAGCGACGATCTTTTGAACGAGAAGAAGTTCGAGAGAGTTCAGCTCAACAGCTTCAAGTGAGCCCTAGCCCTCGACCAGCGTCCATTTTTCCTTGCGGGCGCGATCCCAGTCAGCGACGAACGACCACCAGTTCCTCAGCGGCTTGCCCTTATAAGTCAAGCCATTTCCAAGCGACGGGATGGCTTGCAACCAGTAGACCCGCCATTTGATAGGGTCGCGATCCCAGCGATCGGCGTTCATCCTTTGGGTCTTGCCGAAGCCTTCCGGTTTCCAGTCTTCGATGTCGGTTTCGACATAGCGCGGGTTCTCCCAGTCATAGTCGCTCTCGCTGTTAGGTGCGTAATGGGTCCAGCCGCATCGCGCCGGCTTGGTCACAATCTTGTGCGAAGCGTCGCTGCCGACGAACTTGCCCCAAAAGAGGAGTTCCGACCACTTGTCTTCCGGCGTGAAGTCGCGTCCATCCGCATAGTTCAGAACATGCTCGAGCTGGTGCATGTGGTTCTCTAACATCTCGCCGACCCCTCGCCCGTAGTTGTAGTGGAAGAGCGTGTAAGTCTTGGTGAGGACCGGCAGGTCTTTCTCATCCCGATCGGAGTTGCTGACATCCCCGGTCGGGCTGGACATGTTGGACTCCCAGAGCCCGATATGGCCGTGGTAGCCCCACACCCAAACCTGCTGCACCCCTTCTTTTTCGACAAGGCGCTGAATATCGATCCGCTTCATGATCGCCCCATAGTCCGGCAAGGGCGGATCGTCCCCGACTTTCGGGCGAACGGGAATGGACTCGTTGAATTCGGTTTTGCCCACCACTTCATAGCGCAGTGCCGGCTTCGCGGCGGCGTCCTTGTAGCCGCGAAACCGGGACCCTTCCTCTAGGAGCCGGCAAGCTTCAAGCGTCAGCCTCTCCGTCTTTGCCCGCACGTCGGCAACCGGTCCTTTGTTCTCGATCGCGATCGACGAGTCGATCTGGTCGCCCTTCACGGGAAAGTAGCTGACCACGAACACCTTGATCGTGGCGGTCTGGGCGAGTCCAGCGGAAGCGAGGAGGACGGCGAGCATTTCCGAAGGTTACCGGTTATGTTCCGAAGGCGCGGCTGGCACCATCGGCCACGGGGTACCTTTCATGCGGCTGGTTCTGCAACCATGAAGACTCTCCGCTTCGAACCTCTGGGAAGCAAACACATCCCCGCGATCCTCGAGATCGAAAAGAAGACGCAGACGGCGCCGTGGAGCGAGCAGGCCTTTCAAAACGAACTTGCCAATCCTCAGAGTGTGTTCACCGTTGCCCTTGCCGACGGCGAGGTTGCCGGATATGGCGGGTTTTGGCGGTGCATCGACGAAGCCCACATCACCACCGTCTCGGTTGATCCAGAAAAACGAAGGCTGGGCATCGGGCGCAAGCTGATGAAAAACCTGCTGGAGTCGGCCCGGGAAGAGGGATTCGTTTGTTCGACTCTCGAAGTGCGCGCCGGCAATGAGGCGGCGATCAAGCTTTATGAGAAGCTGGGCTACAAGACCACGGCCAGGCGCAAGGGCTACTATCCGGACAACAAAGAAGACGCGCTCGTGATGTGGCTTTACGACCTCCAGGAGGCCACGTTCCCCCTGTGATCTGGTTCGACCGACCGCTCCTCGCTATCGAAACCAGTTGCGATGAAACCTCCGCCGCCGTGATACACGGCCGCGAGGTCCTGTCGAACGTTGTCTCCAGCCAGATCGAACTGCACAAGAAGTGGGGCGGCATCGTCCCCGAAGCGGCGGCGCGAGCCCATGTTGAAGCCATTTTGCCGGTGATCGAGGAAGCCCTCGTCGTGCCGATGGACGAGATGGGCGGGATCGCCGTCACCAACCGACCCGGTTTGGTTGGAGCACTCAGTGTCGGTGTCACGTTCGCCAAGGGCCTCGCCTACGCCCGAAAACTGCCTCTCATCGGGGTTCACCACCTCGAAGGGCATATTCTGAGCACGTTCGCGGAAGGCACACCGCCCTTTCCGCATGTGTGCCTGATCGTCAGCGGGGGTCACACCGAGTTGGTTATGGTCAAGGGTCTCGGCCAATACGAAATCATCGGGGAGACTCGCGACGACGCGGCGGGCGAGGCGTTCGATAAATCGGCCCGGCTCCTGGGCTTAGGCTATCCCGGTGGCTTTGCGATTCAGGAACTGGCCAAGGAAGGCAAACCGCGCTATTCCCTTCCCCGCGGCCTCAGCGGCGATACCCTCGACTTCTCGTTCAGCGGCTTCAAGACGGCCGTCCTGCGTTTAACCCAGAACGAGCCCGACTTGAACCGAGCCGACGCCGCGGCATCCATCGAGGAGACGATCACGGATGTCTTGACCGAGCGAGCAGTGAGGGCCTGCGACCACTTCAACGCTTCTGCACTTTCGTTAGTCGGGGGCGTGGCCGCCAATTTGAAGCTGCGTCGGAAAATGGCGGATGCCTGTGATCGGATCGATCTTCCCTTCTTCGTGCCTCCGCTGTCGCTAACCACGGATAATGCGGCCATGATCGGCATCGCCGGTTCCTGGCGGCTCGCCGCCGGCGAGCGGTCGGGGTGGGATTTGGATTGTCTATCTTCGGCTAGTTTGGTCGCCGGATAACCATGTGGGTCGCCGGAGAATCTCATGTAGGTCGGGATTTTCATGTGGGTCGCGGATGCCCGTCCCGCGACTTGTTGTGGTCCTCCGACCAGCCGTCCCCAGAGGGGACACACAACGCCTAGCCAGG